>JAZQTE010000202.1:0-7131 GCA_045630505.1 Acutalibacteraceae bacterium
ATGGAGATGTAGTCGCCTTCCACATAGGTCTTACCGGCCAACTCGAACTTCATGTTTTCTTCGTCCATCTTGATGGCGCCGCAATCGGCTACACAGCAGGTACCCATACCGCGAGCCACAACGGCAGCGTGCGAAGTCATACCGCCGCGAACCGTCAGGATACCCTGAGAGGCTTTCATACCGGTGATATCTTCGGGGCTGGTTTCCAAACGAACGAGAACCACTTTTTCGCCGCGAGCGTTCCAAGCTTCGGCATCTTCGGCGGTGAACACCACTTTACCGCAAGCGGCACCGGGCGAAGCGCCCAAGCCCTTACCGGCAGGAGTAGCAGCCTTCAGTGCTTTCGCATCGAACTGCGGGTGGAGCAGCGTGTCGAGGTTACGGGGATCGATCATTGCCACAGCCTGCTTCTTATCGATCATGCCTTCGTCCACGAGGTCGCAAGCGATCTTCAGAGCAGCTTTGGCGGTACGCTTACCGTTACGGGTCTGCAGCATATAGAGCTTGCCGTCTTCCACGGTGAATTCCATATCCTGCATATCGCCGTAGTGGTCTTCCACAATGGCGCATACTTTCTTGAATTCTTCGAAAGCAGCGCGGAATTTTTCGGCCATTTCGGCAATCGGCATGGGAGTACGCACGCCGGCCACAACGTCTTCGCCCTGAGCGTTGGTGAGGAATTCACCCATCAGGCCGGGTTCGCCGGTGGCGGGATCGCGGGTGAAGGCAACGCCGGTACCGCAGTTGTCGCCCATGTTACCGAACGCCATCATCTGCACGTTAACGGCAGTACCCCAAGAGTAGGGGATATCGTTGTCACGGCGATACACGTTGGCACGGGGGTTGTCCCAAGAACGGAACACCGCTTCCACAGCGCCCATGAGCTGCTCTTTGGGATCGGAGGGGAAATCCTTGCCGATCTTATTCTTGTATTCGGCTTTGAACTGGTTGGCCAGTTCTTTCAGGTCTTCAGCAGTCAGCTCAACGTCTTGCTTAACGCCCTTTTCTTCCTTCATCTTATCGATGAGCTCTTCGAAGTACTTCTTACCGACTTCCATAACGACGTCGGAGTACATCTGGATGAAACGGCGATAGCAGTCGTAAGCCCAGCGAGCGTTGCCGGATTTGGCTGCCATAACGTTAACTACTTCTTCGTTAAGGCCGAGGTTCAGGATGGTATCCATCATACCGGGCATCGAAGCACGGGCGCCGGAACGCACGGAAACGAGCAACGGGTTTTCCTTGTCACCGAATTTCTTGCCGGTGATGCCTTCCATCTTGTCGATGTACTCCATGATCTGGGCTTGGATTTCCTCGTTGATCTTGCGGCCGTCCTCATAATACTGAGTGCAGGCCTCGGTGCTGACGGTGAAACCTTGGGGAACGGGCAAACCGATCTTGGTCATTTCGGCCAAGTTCGCACCCTTACCGCCCAAAAGCTCACGCATCGAAGCGTCGCCTTCGCTGAACAGGTAGACATACTTGTGACTCATTGTTACAGTCATCCTCTCTTTTATTTTTAGTTTTCACTTTGGACTGTAGTGATATGACGGGTAATACCGACATAACTGGAGTTATTATACCAAATTATTCCCAAAAAGAAAAGACCTTTTTTGCTTTTTTTAAAAATTATCACTCTGCCTAATAAATTTGCAAAAAAAGTGGCTAAACTTGTGAAAGCATATTGCGAATTCTGCAAGAATATGCTATATTTAAGCTATAAATAAAAGATTCTTGCTATAGGAGATTATTTATGATACTCACTCGCGATATTGCTTATCACCAGCAAGGGCGCGTACCGTCGGTGCGCCACAATCATACCGACAGCGACTCACTGGAAATCATACAAATTTTGTCGGGCGACGGCACGGCACTTATCGGCGACCAAACCTATCCCCTCTCCCCCGGCATTATGCTGTTTATTGACGCTTCCACCATTCACTCGCTGAATCCCCAATCCGAAACGGACTATTGCCGCAACAAGCTGATCGTGTGCCGCAGCACGGTAGAAAAATCACTGCGCATCGTTGGGGCGCTTTCGCTGCTGGAAACCTTTGAAGAAGGCGGCGGCGCGTGCTTCACGCTGGCACCGGAAACGGCAGGCAGGGTGGACGGTCTTTTTCGTATGATGGCGGAAAAGAACGGTGAAAGCGCGGCGGTTTTTCCTGCCTTTTTGCGTTTACTCACAATGCTCACGCCGCAGGACCGTTTGTATGCGCAGACGTCGGATTCGCGTGTGGCACGTGTGCTGCACTATCTGCACACGCGCTACACCGAAAACATCACCATTGATGCACTGGCAGAGGAAGCCCACGTGAGCAAATATTATTTGTGCCGTCTGTTCCGCGCCAGCACGGGTATGAGCATCGTGCAATACTTAAACGAACAGCGCTTGACCACCGCACGGCGCTTGCTGGCGCAAACTATACAGCCCATCACCGATATTGCGCAAAACTGCGGTTTCGGCAGTCCTTCGCATTTTTGCGCATTGTTCCACGAGCGCGAAGGAATGACACCGCGCGATTTTCGCAACCTGCACAACCGCAGAGTGTAAGGGGGATCCGTATGGCAAACTTGGGTTTAGATCTGTATATGCAATATATCACGGGAATGCAGCGCAAGGATAACGCAAAACCGCGGTATATCGGTATTTCGTCCAAAATGTATCGCCCGTTCTACGGCGAGAAAGAATTTGTAAAGATCGCAGGACACACGATCCCGCTCAGTCCGCTCATCATCAGCACGCGCGATCTGGTGGATACGCTGGAAGTGGGCAAGCGCATTCTCACCCACGAAATGAACGAGCAATTCGGCCGACTCAAGAACGACAGTATGATGCGGCTGGGCGACGTGAAGGACGTATTCGTTCAGATCCACGAACGTGCGGTGCTGTTTTGCTTGGAAACACTGAAGATGCTGATGTACAAGCTGGAGCCCGAAACCAAAGAGGATGCCGAACCGTTTTTTGCATTCGTCACCCGCGATCTCACCAAGATCGACAACGCGTATCTGCAAGCGATGGACGAGCTGGAAAGCAAGCATGAGGTAACGAAATCGCTCAAGGACGAGCTGCTTTTGATTGTGGACGCCTTCGCACTGGAAATGATCACGCAGGCCTGCACGCAATACGACGATTGCTTGTGGCTGAATTCGGTCACGCAGAAGACGCCCGAATGGCAGCCCTGCGCCGGTGAAAGCATCAATCTACTGCTTTCCGAGATGAAGCGAAGCGAGTTCCACAAGCTGGAAGAGCTGTTTGAATATTACGATTACGCCTACGATCTTCACTTTGAAAACCAAGTCTACGAGCACTTTGCACAGCATTATGTGCTCACGGGGAACGCCGATTACGACGGAGCCGACTTTGCTTTCTACAAATTTTACAGCGATTGCAAAACGTTGAATCCATCACTCAAGCTCACCAAAATTTTCGGCCGCGTGTTTGCCGAACAGATCGAGCGCCGCAAAACGGCGCTTTCAGAAAACGATTCGTTCCGCATAAAGCTGTTCGACACCGCCGCCACGCATTTCGGCGATCTGCTCCAAGCTGCCGCTGCTTGCCCGTATATTACCGACGATATCCGCACCGCGCTGAACAACCGCGTTCAAGCGGCGTTTAAAGAACTCAAATCCCACTAATAAAAGAAAGCCTGCCGTCGGCAGGCTTTCTTTTATTGAATCTTTAAATACAACGGTTGACAATAGGCCAGCGGTGTGAGCACGCGCACGCCGTCGTCGTGGGCGGCTTGAACGGTATGGTCAATCTGTTCGTAATGATCTTATCGGCGCGCATGGCCGTATCGCTGATGTTCCCTCTCATTTCGGCAGGCGGACTGATAATCACTTTCCTTGTTGCGAGATTTTGGTACAAGGAGCCTTTGGAAAAATCACAGCTTGTAGGTTTTCTTCTCGGCCTCATTGCCGTGGTTCTTTTGAATATATAAAGTGAAGCACCCGCCGTAGCGGGTGCTTCGTTATTCTACGTTATAAAATTCGGCAGTTAAAGGAAGTGACGGCACGGAAAGAGAGATCGGGTGCCCCGTGTCGGCGTCGAACACCGCCGTGTATTCACCGTTTTTGCCGTTGCCGCGCACCGTGAGCGTGCCGTTTTGAGTATCTCGTTCACCTTCGCCGCGGCGCACGGTATCAAACACCGAAAGCAATTCTTCACCAAGTGCGCTTTCCGGCACGGTAGACGGATCCACCGAGAAGGATAAGCCGTACATCGTAAGGGTGACGTTTTCGCCGTCCCATCGGGCGGTGAGCCCGTTGAGTGTGGCCGGCTCGTGAAATTCCAGTTTCAGCGTTCCTGCCGCTTCTCGGGATAGGGTGGCCTGCACGGGAATGTCGCGATACGTAGCCTTCACCGTGCAGGTGAAGGCTTCACTCACGGGTTCGGCAGAGGGACGCTTCACCGCACAGCCCGAAAGCAATACCAAAACACACAAACTCCACAACGCCGCACGGCGCATACGTATCACTCCGCTTGTTCCAATTTGAGAAACAGCGGCCCGAGTTCGTCCAGCAGATCCGAAGGCAGCATCGCGTGCTGCGATAAACGTGCCGCTGTCGCATCGCCTGCAGCACCGTGCAAATATACACCGGCACGGGCGGCATCCCACGGTGCAAGTCCTTGGGCCAGCAAGCCTGCGATCATCCCTGCGAGAACGTCACCGCTGCCGCCGACTGCCATACCGGGATTACCCGTAGAGTTAACGAACACGTTACCCAACGGCGCAGCCACTACCGTGCGATGCCCTTTCAGCACCACCACGGCACCGAAACGCGCTGCCGCTTTTTTGGCGGCGGCTTCGCGGTCTCCTTGGATATCGCTTACCGTACAGCCGAGCAGACGTGCCAGCTCCAACGGATGCGGCGTGAGAACGAGAGGGGCTTTTACTGTTTCTAAACTATGTATATGCCGTGCGGCGATATTTATACCGTCGGCATCCAAAACGATAGGACAGTTAGCTTCCGTCAGCACCGCCGCCACCAGTTCAGCCGCTTGAGGGCGCTGCCCCAGCCCACAGCCGCACAGCAATGCCGTGGCTTTTTGAAGACGCGGAACCACACAAACGGCAGCTTTTTCTTCTTCATACGGGGCGAACACTGCCTCGGGCAACGCCACAGCCAAAATCGGATAGATGCTTTGCGGCACGGCAGCCAAGACCAAGCCTGCGCCGCAGCGCAACGCAGCTTTGGCGGCCAAAAACGCCGCTCCTGCCATACCGTAGCTGCCGCAGACCGACAGCACCGTGCCGTAGGTGCCTTTATGCGAATCCTTTTCGCGCGGAAAAAACAGCGCCTTTATCTCCGAAAACATACGTACCCCTCCTGCAAAGAGAGCGGATGCCAAGGCACCCGCTCGTTTTTATTTTTCCAAATCACGTTGAATCAACCGCGGCAAGCCTTGCTTAAACGCTTCCATCACACGCTCGTTCGGCTGGAACACCACCAAGGTATGTCCCCTCTTTTTGCTGCGATAGCTAAAGCAATACAGCCCCTCTTCTTTTTCGGAGGGTGCGGCCAGTACCAAACGGTCCACACCGCGTTCTACCCATTGCTCGGGACGGTATACGCCGGCTGTTTCCACCTTTTGCAGCGACACGGATACCACACGCTCACGCTTACGGCGCGCGGTGATCTTATCGATATCAATGTCGCCGTTGGTGATGCAATACTCGTATTCGATATTCATACCCGAAAGCAGCCACCACATACCGTAGCCGAGTGCCGCTATAACGATCAATGCAACAGGGCCCAAACGCACCCACGTGAACACCACCAAAAACGAGGTGAGCATCATAATCATAATCGCCAGCATCACTTGCTGCGGCGTTTTTTTGCGTACAATGATCTGTTCTACAAACGTATCCATACCGTTCACACCTTTCGCATAACAGTATACCCTAACTTAAGAAAAAAAGCAATCATTTTTCCTCTTCAAAAAACCGCACCACCGCTTCGGCGGCAGGGCGTGTCATCCCTTTCACGGCAGCCAGCTGCTCCACCGTGGCCGAACGCACCGCACTTACCGAGCCAAAATGACGCAGCAGCAGCGCCGCACGCTTTTCACCCACGCCGTCGATCCCCGTAAGGGTGCTGCCGAGCACGCGCTTTCTCTTTTGCCGATGGTATCCAATGGCAAAGCGATGCACCTCTTCTTGAATGGAGGCCGCCAACGTAAACGCCGCGCGGCGCCCTTGAATGGCGATCTCGCCGCCCTCGGCGGTGATGGCACGCGTGCGGTGATGTCCATCCTTCACCAAGCCGAATACGGGTACGCCAAAGCCGTCTACCAGCGGTTTAACAGCGTCAAGCTGCCCTTTGCCGCCGTCGAGCAAAATAAGATCGGGTAATTCGCCAAAGCCTGCACCGCTTTCTTTGTGCTGCTCGTATTCGTTGAAACGACGGGTGATCACCTCGCGCATAGCGGCCAAGTCGTCCTGCCCGCCCGCTTCGCGAATTTCGAAACGGCGGTAATCGGCGCGGCTGGGCTTGCCGTTACGAAACACCACCATCGCCCCCACGGCGTCGCTGCCTGCGGTGTGCGAAATATCGTAGCTTTCGATGCGACACGGCGGTTGAGAAAGCCCCAACAGCTGCCGCAGCTCCTCCAACGCCGTCACGTCGCGCCCACCCGTTTCCAGCTGACGGGCCACGCGTTCGGCCGCATTGTCGCGGCACATCGATAACAACTGTGCTTGCTCGCCTTTTTGCGGAAATACCAATTTTACGTTATAGCGCGCACCGAATGACGCTGCGCGCTCGGTGAGCCATTCTTCCAGCAGCGCCGCATCCTCCACGGGGGCATCCAGCACCACACGGGGCGGCACCTCGTCACGCAACGAATAATACCGCCGTATAAATTCCGCTTTGGCGGCAGGAATATCGTCCACCGCGTCCATCACAAATTCCTCACGGTCGGCCAGCGCACCGTTTTTAAAGCGAAACACCTCAAAGCACGCCACGTCACCTGCTTGCGCCAGTGCAATAATATCTTGCTTTTGCACGCGGGATTGCACCACTTTTTGCTTTTCACCCAACCGTTCCAAAGCACGAATACGGTCGCGCAGGCGAGCGGCGGTTTCGAAATCCAACGCTTCGGCCGCCGTGTTCATACGCTCGGTG
>JAZQTE010000203.1:0-3368 GCA_045630505.1 Acutalibacteraceae bacterium
TCGGCACCGTCGTTTGCGGCAGCAGCCAGCGTCTCGCTGTTTGTGATGTTCCAAAACGTGCCTGCTACGGGAGAAAGTCCTGCCTTTTGAGCCAGCGGAATCGCACCCACATTGTTACACAAGGCAAAGGACGCACCGGCCTTTTGGGCATCGCACAAGCGGCGAAGCACCGCTTCTTCCCTGCCAAACAAGCCGCGGGGGATTTCCACACCCCAATGCGGTACGGCAGGAACGACGCCGAGAGGTACCACGTAGCTGTCGGCAGCACCGACGATCTGCTCGGCCGTTTCCACACGGGCTACCAGTCCGTGAAGCGTGCCGAGGAGCAACGGTTTTTCCAACGACTTGCTTGCAGCGTACGGCACGGGCTGCGGCTCGCCCCGAAGCTGCGCCAGCTTTTCCAGCGCCGTGCGGCGCAATTGGTTGATCGTTGACAGCGGCACGCACGGTGACGCCGTATTCACAACCGAGGCAACAAACGGCGTGCCGCCCGTTTTGGCCAGCTGCGCCGAAACGCGTTCGGGATCAAGAGCTTTTTCCAGTGCAGGGGTATCGGAAGGAGCTTGCACGCTCACGCAGCGGCCGTCTTCATCGGTGACGGTGACGGCAAGAGGATCTTCCGTAAGCGATAACGAAACGGGAACACGGGGCGTTTCCTTATCGTATAAGCGGGATAAACGCGACAGCACCGCGGGGGCGGCCACGTCTTCGCTGCGGCGGCTGCCAAACATAGCAGCCGTGCGGCGCCCCGTGAAGTAACCGTCAGTAAAGCCGGAACGCGAAAACACCGCTTGCAGATCTTCCGTGAGCTGGTCATCGGGTGTTTCGCCATCCAGCAAGCGCCGAAGCACCGCTGTGGCAGCGGCAACGTATTCGGGACGCTTCATACGGCCTTCGATTTTTAAAGAATGTACACCCAGCTCGCAAAGCTCATCCACGTGAGCATACAACGACTGGTCTTTTAGGCTGAGGGCTGCTTCCCCTTCACGAGGGGGATGCCCCACAGCAAACGGCAAACGGCACGGCTGTGCACATAAGCCGCGATTACCGCTGCGGCCGCCGAGCATGGCTGACAGCTCACATTGTCCCGACACACTCATACACAAGGCGCCGTGCGCAAACACTTCCAATTCGCAGCCCAAATCACGGCAGGCGGCGATTTCATCCTTGGACATTTCACGCGCCAACACCACACGAGAGAAGCCTGCTTTTTGCAACGCGACAACGCCTTGCGGCGTGTGACACGAAAGCTGTGTGGAGGCGTGCAGCGGCATTTGCGGTGCGTATTCTTTCAACAAGCGGGCCAAGCCGCGGTCTTGAATAATGAGTGCATCCACACCCAACGCACACGCAGCCTCGGCCACGCGCAGTGCTTCGGGTAATTCGCGTTCACGCACCAAGGTGTTTAACGTTAAATGCACCCGTACGCCGCGAGTATGGCAATACGACACTGCTTCGCCCAGTGTGCAAACGGTATCGTCGATTTTTTCAATGGGAAAGTTACGGGCATTGCGCCGTGCGTTAAACGCACCCGTGCCGAGATATACGGCATCGGCACCGGAGCGAACGGCTGCTATTAATGAATCAAACGAACCGGCAGGCGCCAGCACTTCGGGTTTTTGCACAGCGTTTCCTCCTTACTTATGGTATTTTCCGCCCGAGGCAATGTGGAAAGCACGGTATATCTGTTCCAACGTGAGAATACGAGCCAATTGGTGCGGAAACGTCATCGGTGAAAACGAAAGCCTTAACCGTGCTTCGCGTTTCACGGCATCGGATAAACCAAACGAGCCGCCGATAACGAAAACTACGTGGTCAACACCGTCTACCATCCACGAGGACAACTGTTTGGAAAGCGCCTCCGACGGCATTTCTTTCCCCTCGATACAAAGCGCTACCACCGCCGCACCCGACGGAATGCGGGATAACAGCCGTTCCCCCTCCGCTTGAAGGGCAGCGGCAATTTGTGCTGCAGAGGGAGCATCGGGCAACCGTTCTTCGGCCACCTCGGCAATTTGTAAACGACAAAACGCTCCGAGGCGTTTTTCGTATTCGGCGCACGCATCGCGCCAATAGGCTTCCTTAAGCTTGCCCACGCAAGCAACCGTCACTTTCAGCACGGCACAGCTCTCCTTCTTTAAAATACCATATATCCACTCTGATTTTCGGATGGGGCTACGCGAAGCACGTAATCGATGTTTTCGGTAAATCCGCAAGCGGCAAGCTCTGCTTGTGCCGTTGCATAGGCCAGCTCGGGCATATTATTTTCCTCGCTGATATGTCCAAGAAAAATACGGGTAGTCCCCGTCTTTACCAGCGAGGGCAGTTCCTTGGCGCACGCCAAGTTGGACAAATGCCCCTGCTCGGATAAAATACGCCGTTTCAGCGGATACGGATACGGGCCGTTTTCCAGCATACGAACGTCGTGGTTGGATTCAATATGTATCAGGTCGCAGCCCTGAAGATGCTCGCGCACCGTGGGCGTTACAATGCCCAGATCCGTTGCAATACCGATGCGGCGACCGTCCGGCAGGGTGATACGATACCCGCTGCTGAACGGTGTATCGTGCGAGGTGGCAAAAACCTCCACCATAAACCCACCGATTTCTTGTTTCTCAAGAATTGGTGTACAACACGTTTCGGCTTCCAACAGCGACTCGCGACGCAAAGCTGCGCAAGTGCCCTCGCTGGCATAAACGGGGATGCGCCGTTTCTTGCAAAGCACGCGCAAGCCGCTTACGTGGTCTTTGTGCTCGTGTGTAACCAAAATACCGCAAATGCTGTCGATCGGTATTTCGCGCGCCAGCAACGCTTTTTCAATGCGGCGTGCACTTACGCCTGCATCAATGAGCAGTCCGACATCGCCGCTGCCTACGTATAGGCAGTTGCCGCTGCTGCCGCTGAACAAGGGACAAAACCGTGCCATAGTGTTTCCTTTCTCAAAAGCGGCGCACACTGCAAAGTGCGCGCCGCTTGTATGCGTTGTGTAATTACTGTGCCGCGTTTACAACGGTATCCTCCTGCGTGATGCGGCGAATATTCGCGCCCAGCCCGGAAAGTTTTTCCACGATATCCTCGTATCCGCGTTCGATGTACTTGATATCTTCGATCTCCGTTACACCGTGTGCCGCCATTGCTGCGATCACCATCGCCGCACCTGCACGCAAATCCATTGCTTTCACGGGGGCCGCCGTCAAGTGCGGAACACCCTGAATAACGGCAAGCTTGCCATCCACTTGGATCTCAGCGCCCATACGACGCAGCTCATCAACGTAGCGATAGCGATTTTCCCATACACCCTCGTTGATAATGCTTGTCCCTTCAGCAATGGAAAGCAGCACCGCAATTTGAGGCTGCATATCCGTGGG
>JAZQTE010000204.1:0-1718 GCA_045630505.1 Acutalibacteraceae bacterium
GTGACAGCCGCGCCTATATGATTACTCCTCGCGAGATCGAACAAGTAACGCGTGACCATTCCGTGGTACAAGATATGGTGGATAAAGGCCAAATCACGGAGGAACAGGCGAAAACGCATCCGCAGCGCCATTTCTTAACCCGTGCGCTGGGTGTGGAGCCTGATCTTGAATGTGAGTTCACACGGGTAGCGTTCCCTGACAACGCTACGTTTTTGGTATGTACCGATGGATTGTCTAATTTGGTTCCTGCCGAGATGATTCAATCGCTGGTGCGTACGTTCGCGTTCCAAGATATTCCCATGAAATTGATAACCACCGCCAATTTAGCAGGCGGAAGCGATAACATTACGGTTGCTGCGGCAACCAAAGGTTAAAGGCACAGGAGGTTTATACGGTTATGGATAAGTATATCGGCAAACGTTTAGACGGACGCTATGAGATTCAAGGAATCATCGGCGTAGGCGGTATGGCGTACGTGTACAAGGCGCACGACAACGTGGATAACCGCACGGTAGCTGTGAAAATTCTGAAAGAGGAGTTTTTGGCGAATGACGAATTTACTCGCCGTTTCAAAAACGAATCTAAAGCGATCGCCATTTTGTCGCACCCCAACATTGTGAAGGTGTACGACGTTAGCTTTGGCGAGCGTATGCAATATATCGTGATGGAGTACATCGACGGTATTACGCTGAAGGAATACATTGATCAGCAGCAGGAGTTCAAATGGAAGGAAGCGGTGCATTTCACCGTGCAAATTCTGCGTGCACTGCAGCATGCGCACGACAAGGGTATCGTGCACCGCGATATTAAGCCGCATAACATTATGCTGCTGCCCGATGGCACCATTAAGGTGACGGATTTCGGCATCGCCCGTTTTGCCCGTCAGGATATTCGTGCTACTCGTAATACCGACAAGGCCATCGGCTCGGTGCATTATATCAGCCCCGAGCAGGCGCGCGGCGAGATCACCGATGAAAAAGCGGATATCTATTCCGTGGGTGTGATGCTGTATGAAATGTTGGCAGGGAAATTGCCGTTTGAAGCCGAAAGCGCCGTTTCGGTGGCGATTATGCAGCTGCAGGCCGAGGCTAAGCCTCCGCGTGAGATCAATCCCAATATTCCGGAAGGCCTTGAGGATATCACGGTAAAGGCTATGCAGAAGGATCCCTCTAAACGGTATCAGTCGGCTGCGGAAATGCTTAGCGATATTGATGAATTCAAGAAGAATCCCAGTATTCATTTTGAATACAAATACTTTGTGGACGAAAGCCCCACGCGGTATATGGAAACCATCTCCCGCGTGAAGAACGGCGGTGCCGATGCTGCTTCGGGTGAGGCCGACGGCGATGAAAAGAAGAAAAACCCGTTCCCGATCATTCCCGTATTGTGCGCGATTGCGGCCGCTGTGTTCGTGGTGGCAATGGTGTTTGTGGGTATTGTGCTGTTTAATTCGCTTGGCGGCGAAGGCGGCAACAGCTCGCAGGTTCGCGTGCCGAGTTTTGTGGGTATGCACATCGACGAGATTTCCAACAATCCCGAATATATGGCAAACTTTATCTTCGATACCAAAAACCAAAAGCAAGAGTACAGCGAATATCCGATCGGTACGGTTATCGATCAATCGCTGGAAGCCAATTTGATGGTAAAGAAGGGTGTTAAGACCATTGTTTTGACGATCAGTTTGGGGCAGAAGATGCAACGGATTCCCGACGTGGTGG
>JAZQTE010000205.1:0-3616 GCA_045630505.1 Acutalibacteraceae bacterium
GCACCCATTTCCTGCAGCTTCGCGGTGATGGATTCCAAGTGCTTCGGAATCACGTTGCGCACCGTAACGTCGCCGCCCGTGGCTACCGCCGCCGCCATATACGTGCCGGCTTCGATTTGATCGGGAATGATGGAATAGGCCGTGCCAAACAAACGGTTGACACCACGAATTTTAATAACGTCGGTGCCTGCACCGCGAATATCGGCACCCATCGAGTTTAAGAAGTTTGCCAAATCAACGATATGAGGTTCTTTGGCAGCGTTTTCAATGACGGTAGTGCCTTCGGCATACACCGCAGCCAACATAATGTTAACGGTGGCACCGACCGAAACAACGTCTAAATACACCGAGTTACCCGTGAGCTCTTCTGCACAAACGCTGATCAGGCCGTTTTGCATCGGCAGCACTTGACCGCCCAAGGCCGTGAAGCCTTTTAGGTGTTGGTCGATGGGGCGAACGCCGAAATAGCAGCCGCCCGGCATCGGCACACTGGCCTTGCCAAAGCGCCCCAAAAGTGCGCCGAGAAAATAATACGATGCACGCATTTTCTTGGCAAGATCGTGAGGAACCGTTTGCGTAACGATGGTGCGTGTGTCGATTTCCACCGTGTGCTTATCGATGCGCGAAACAATGGCACCGAGCGCGTGAAGAATCTCAAGCGCGGTGTTTACATCGGCAATATTCGGGATGTTTTCGATGCGGCAAACGTCATTCGCAAGCACCGTGGCAGGCAGAATTGCCACCACAGCGTTTTTTGCGCCGCTGATGTCTACCGTACCGCACAAACGATGACCGCCGCTGATGATATATTTTTCCAAAATACCCACTCCCTGCATGCTTGTTTGATAATACGCTATGTAGGATGGTCGTTATCAAAGGGCAGAATTTCCCCTTGTTATACTCCACAAAATAGTATAGCATAGTTTTTAGAAAAATCAAACATTTTCTGTAAAAAACCGAAAAATTTTCGTTCACACCACAACATATAGTATGAGCGCCGTTTTCGCCGTTAAACACGCAAGGTTTTTCCACTTTTATTTTTAAAAAATCAAAAGCCGAGGGGCTCGTCAACCAAAATCACCTTAATACGCCCTGCCGTGCGCTGGTAGCCCAGTGTGAGATACGAGCAGCAAATGCGGCTTGCCTCGCTGCAGCCTGCCGTGGGATCTTCACTGTCAACCGCGCAGCACACACCGCTTGCGGCGCAAGGCGTTTTACAGCCCAACCGTGCCGTATTTTTCGGTGCTGCCACCGTTTTAACACGGCGATAGGCGGCTTTTAAATCCGGAACGAGCTTGTTCTTCCCCACCACCAGCACCACCGTGCGAGGGCCAAAGCAAACAGCACCGATGCGATTGGCGTTACCGTCCACAAAATACAGCTCACCTTGTTCGGTGACGGCATTAGCGGAGCACAAATAACAATCGACACCAAACGATTGTACGAACACCTCGCGCACCTGCTCCGGCGTAAGATTCGGAGCATAGCGGTCCAAAAAGCGAAATTCGCCACTGCGCAAGAACGGCAGAACGCCCGCATCCTCCAAAGAGCGCGAGCCGCCGACGGCCACGCTGTCGCCCTTTTTTAAAAAAGAACGCAACGTCGGTACCACCTCAGCGGCAGTACCGACGCAAACGACCTCCATATTGTTGCGGCGCAGGGCGTTCGCCACAGCTTCCAAAACAACAGACGGAGTGCTCATATTACAGCACCTCGCCGTTTTCCACCGCGGTAATAAGATCTACGCGGCGCTGATGACGGCCGCCTTCAAATTCGGTGGTGAGGAATTCTTTAACGATTTCTTTTGCCAGCTCGGGGCCCGTAATGCGAGCACCGATCGCTACCATATTGGCGTTGTTATGCTGACGGGTAAGACGGGCGGAAAGAGGATCACCGCACAGCGCACAGCGAACACCCTTTACCTTATTGGCAGAAATGCTGATACCAATACCCGTGCCGCAAATAACGATACCCTTTTCACATTCTCCCGAGGCCACCGCACGGGCGGCACGAGAGGCGTATACGGGATAATCCACACTGTCGGACGTGTCGGTGCCGAAGTCCTTAACGGTATGTCCCATTTCGGCAAGCATGGCTTTGATTTCTTCCTTTAAAGCAGGACCTGCGTGGTCACAAGCAATTGCGATCATAGTAACTCTCCTTTAACTCAGCTTTCAAAAAAAGGAAACGGGAGCCCCGTTTCCTTTTTTAATTTAGAAATTACTCTTCGTCTTTCTTCTCTTCCTCGGCGGCTTCTTCCACAACGGGAGCATCCTCGAGCAGAGCACGGATCGACAAGCTGATGCGCTTGGTTTCCATATCGATACCGGTGATCTTCACCTGAACCTCTTCGCCGACCTTCAGGGCATCCTGCGGCTTTTCGATGCGGCGGTTGGCGATCTGAGAAATGTGAATCAGGCCATCAACGCCCGGCAGGATTTGAGCGAAAGCACCAAACGTGGTCATACCCACGATCTTGGCGGCAACGACGTCACCTTCGGCATACTTGCTCTTGAAGATTTCGAACGGATTGTCTTCCGCACGGCGGTAGCCCAGCGAGATCTTGCGCTTTTCGGCATCGAGATCGCGGATGTAAACCTCCACGGTATCGCCCACATTAACAACCTCGGAAGGATGCTTGATGCGCTTCCAGGACAGCTCGGACACGTGGATCATACCGTCTACGCCGCCCAGATCAACGAACGCACCGTAGCTGGTGAGCGAACGCACCGTACCGGTGTATTTCTGGCCGACCTCGGCTTGAGCGAAGAACGCTTCTTCCTTTTCCTTGCGCTCGGCACGGGCAATATCACGCACCGAACCCACGGCACGGCGACGGGCTTGGTTGGTTTCCAGCACCTTGAAGCGCACGGTGGTCTTGAGCAGAGGAGTCAGGTCTTCCATACGGGAAGCAGAAGCGTGAGAAGCAGGCACGAACACTTTTACGCCGTGCGACACGACCAACACGCCGCCCTTGATAATGTCGGTAACGACACCTTCGAGGATCTCGCCGCTTTCGCCGGCAGCCACAATGGTATCCCAGCCTTTTTTGGCGTCTACGCGCTTCTTAGACAACATAATGGTGCCTTCCTGGTCGTTGGTGCGCATAATGAGCAGCTCCAGCTCGTCGCCGATTTTCACCAGCGAAGCGGGATCTGCGCCCTCGGCGGACAGTTCATCGGCAGGGATGTAGCCCGTCTGCTTGCGGCCGATCACTTCGACCTGCACCTCGTTGGGAGCAATGCCGATAACGATACCGCGCACTCTTTCATCTGTAGTTAAACTTTGAAGAGAAGCCTCCAGCGCCTCCTCAAAACTCATTTCGTCAAAGGATTTGACAGTGGCAGCCTCCGCTACCTCGGGTTCTTGGACTTCGTTCTTGTTGACGATCTCGGACATGGTTGAAAGTACCTCCTTTATAATATCGGCAGGGGTTGAGGCTCCGGCCGTCACGCCCACCGTTTCGGCTCCTGCAAATTGTTCTGCCTTGAGCTCTGCCGCTGTTTCGACCAGTACAGTGCGACAGTTCTGTTGGCATACATCGCGGAGCTTGGCGGTGTTGGAGCTTTGACGCCCACCGACAATAACCATAACATCACATTCCTGTGAAAGGGCA
>JAZQTE010000206.1:0-15257 GCA_045630505.1 Acutalibacteraceae bacterium
AATTGGTTCGGTGATTCCAATAATAGGAACCGCGGTAGGTGGCTTCGTGGGAGGATTGCTCGGTTCTTTTGCTGCTGGTGCTGCAAGCAGTAAAGTGTAAGTCGGATCGTAGCCATGTCGTTCTGTGAGCCAAGGAGTTGGGGGGGCAACTTGTCTTCCTAAGACCGCTTGGCCTCCGACTTAATTGGTTCGGTGATTCCAATAATAGGAACCGCGGTAGGTGGCTTCGTGGGAGGATTGCTCGGTTCTTTTGCTGCTGGTGCTGCAAGCAGTAAAGTGTCTAACGCTGTTTTGGGTGCATTTATTGAAGATGATGCAGAAGAAATGGTTCGAATTATTGAAAAAGTATTCCAAAAATTAGCTACAGATTATTTGTTGAATCAAGCCGAAGCGGAAGCTGTTGTAGATGCTTTGAAGGACGAGCTAACAGGTGGAACTTTAAAAGATATGTTTTCTAGCTCGGACAGAAAAGCCTTTGCTAAAAAAATGTTGGTCAAGCATATTGAAAAAGAGGTAAAAAAGCGGAAAAGAATTGTTATGCCGTCAGATGAGGCTATGAAAAACAGTTTGCGTGCTGTGTTAGAAGATTTGGCAGATTTGGATGATGATCAATAAGTAAGGAGAGAAGAATATGAATTTAGGCATCAGTGTTACTAAATCTGATGTTCAGCTCTCTATGAAAAAGGCTTCCAAGTATGTAGAAGCAACGATTAGAGGACATGATGCAACATCTTATTCCAAAATATCCAAAAGTGATCTTGAAAATTTAAAAAGTGAATTGCTGAAGTGTATTTCCGAATTAAATCCAAATGGTGAAAGAATTTCGTCAATTGTTGTTTCTTTTCCTGTCGCTTTTACTTTTATGGAATTGCTTGACCTGAAAAAGCTTTTTCAGGCGATGGGCATCGAAGTAAACCGTTATATTGACCATGGTATGGCAAGCGGATTGGTTGCTGCTTCGATTGAGCCAAAAGATTTTGCAGGATATGTATGCTGTGCAGAGCACTCCGATAATTATACCGAGCTGTCGCTACTTTGCATTAATGACGGTGTGGTCGAAGCAATTCAGAACACCACACATTCCGTTGATGAGGAGCCCGATAGCAAAACAATATGTGATCAGTTGGATGCTTGGAAAAATGATTATGATCTCCAAACGCTTTACTGCCAGGCAACTGAGACATGGTTGTGTGCTTGTGATTTTGTGGAGAAAGGTGAGTTGGAGGTTAAGGCGATTTTGGACGAATACGCTACAAGTCGAGGGGCGCTTTTGCAAGCGGAAATACTGAACGGATGTGAGGCGACATTGCTTCCGGTGGAAATTTCCCAAAACTCAATTCTATGCATAATTAACGGAGAAGACGGAATTGAATTGCTGCAACCAAATGTTACGATACCTACTGTTCACTCTGTTGAAGTAAGTACAATTTCTCCGGATTGGACAGAAATTGAACTTGTTTCAATTAATAATAGCACCAGAGAAAAGACCAGTGTATTCAAAACTATGTTTGCTTCACTTCCGGAAAAGCGAACAGTTAGGATGTCTGTTAATATAAACTCTAACAAAGCAGTTTCTATTGTCATTGACACCGAAGGATCGCATATTGAACTCAACTACTAAAGGAGGCTATGAAATGGATTATAACGACACCAAAAATCAAGATACGGTTGATTATAAGAGTATCGTTTTACCAATAGGAACCGGAAAAGCCATCGGTCCTATTGAAGATTTTGCAATTACAATCTATGACCGAACAGGAAATACATATCGGTTTCAAGTCGTGGGCGGAAATATCTGTACCTGCAACAATGAAGACACCGCAAATCGTGTAGAGTATGAGGTGCGATAATCATGAACAAATACGAAATTGAGTTAGAAGAATTGAAGATAGAATGGGACGCTGAAAGCCAAAAGTACGCAGCTGAAGCACAGCGAATTAACAACATGGCAATGCAGTTTTGCAATAAGTTCAATTCTCAAATTACTATCGTAAATGTTGAACGCCATTTGATGCGGAAAGAGATTAGCTGTCTATATAAGTTTTTTAAACAGTTCGGAGATGTTGGTGAAAAACTAACGCCATTTGATTTTGTAGCAGAAGACTGGCTGTTTCCCGGAGAAAACACAAACCAGAATATCGGCTCCAACAAGCAAGGCACAAGCAGAAATCCGTTGGATTTTTCTGCTAAAGGTGCTACCGGTGTTGCAACGGCAGGTGCTGTCATTGGTGCTTCAGCCACAAGTGGGTTGTTAGGTGCTTCTACTCTGGCAGGTTCGGTGTCAATTGCCGCCAGCGCAGCTACAGTTGGAATGGCTCTCCCGGTTTTTGTACCAATTGCTCTTCCTGCATATATGATTGCTTCCGGGCTTAAGAAAAAAGCTGACTCAAAAGAAAATCTCATAAAAAATAGACAAGCTTATGAACGGGACTGTATTCGTTGGAAAAATGACATCGCTAAGGCAAAAGATGAAGTATCTTTTTTTGCTGCTTCCGTTGAAATCGCTGATATGTACAGAGCCCTCGTTGCAACAGTTCGAGACACTATTGCCGAGAAAATCATTCCTGAGTTAAATGGCATACTTGCCTTTTTGTATGCTGATGCCATCAAAAACTGTATTATCAATAACGAAGACCTCAGTACTGTTCATATAGGAAGCATATCTGAATATCGAGGAACTCCGTACGAGGGACACTATACATTTATTAGGAATGTTTTTGATTATTACTCATTAATCACAACTTTTTTTGCTGAACCTGTTCTGTCCACCCTTCTCCAAAAAAGAAAGGTTTCTGAAACTGAATTGAAGCGGTTTGAAAAGAAAATCAAAAACATCGGAGAACAACAACTTAAACTGATGGATGGCGTTATTCTGGGAGGTGAGCAACAATGACCGGAAACTATGTAAATTTGCAAGACGCTGTATCTGTCCATCAAGCATTGCTTGAGCATCGAAATGCAGCATACATAAATCTTGTTCAGCAGATAAACACCCGATCCGCTGCTGTCATAAAAGACGATATGGGTTCACAATTTCTCCAGAATTGTGGGCGTGACCTAGCGGGCGAAGTGGTCAGAAATTTCTTTGATACATCTGACTATAACATTACCGTTGACCAACTAGCTATGCGCATACTCAAATTCTCGTATGAGGACGAATATGATCCCCTTGCCGAAAACGGCGGAGTGGGAGAGGTCCGAAAAAGCGTATACAACTACAACGAACTCCAATCGGCAGAATTGGATCGCATTGCTGCGGATTTGGATAGTTGTCAAGCACAGCTTTTTACAGAAGACCGTTCAACTGATCAATTGGATGCAAAAGGAAAAAAAGTGTATCGTGAAAGCAAACGAGACGAAAATGGTGACTTGTATGATGACCTTACCGGAAACAAAGGCACACAAACTACAATTCACCAGAATGGAAAAGATGTATCAAAGAGTGATCTTCACGCGGATCATATCCAGGCGAGAGAGGCTGCTCGCTACAATTCTAAATATATTACACATGATGGCGTTGAGGCTCTCAAAGAATTTTGGAACTCTTCGGATAATATGCAACTGATGCACGCTTCTGCTAATACATCGAAAGGTGATATTCGTGTTTGTGAAGTTAACGGAAAAATAAAATATCTGAACACTAAAGATGCTGAATATGATCCGAAGTGTGATATTACACACAAAGCAACTCCCCAGCAATTAACAGAGGCTACTGTCCAACAATGGGAAAAAGGAGATCCAAGCAGTCCTAAGATTCAAAAGTTAATCGATGAAGGTTATCTTCAGAAAGATGCTGACGGAAACATTACTGTTCCTAAGTCTGTACAGAAAGCATTAGAGCATAATATTCGTCATTCCCAAAACGTAGAAAGCAAAGTTATTCTGCAAAATACCAACTACGGCGAAGTTGCAAAAGATGCTGCCAAGCATACGAAAGCCGCTGTTGGGAAAATCATCGCAGGACAAATCATCTATTATGCGGCGCCGCCCTTGGTATATGAAATTCGGATGATTCTTGGTAATCGCCAAAATAAGCTTGATAGTGCGCTTTCACAGCTTGGCAATGCGGCGAAGAGAATTGGCGAATATGTGTTCTCTAAAATTAAAGATATTTTTTCGAATGTCATCATCGGCAGTTTAAAAAAATTCGTCAAGTCTTTTATGGATATCTTGATTGGTGCGGTTAAGGCTACTGTCAAGAAACTTCTTAAAATTGCAAAGAATTTGCTTCTTTCTACTGTTGATGCAGTGCGGATTATTGCCGACAAAAATGCATCTCCTGCTGAAAAAGCAGACTCTGTATTCAGTTTGTTTGGTGTCACAATTACGTCTTGCGTGATCGAAGTTCTTTTTGAACTGGCAGCTGATGCACTACATATTCCCGAACCGTTTGATGACATTGTATTTGGACCTCTTCAGATTCTAGCAACTGTTGTTTGCACGAATTTGACAATGTTAATTCTTCAGAAGGCAGACCTGTTTGATGTTCGCTTTGGCTTCAAAATCAATGCAATCAAAAATATTTTTGCAGAAGAATATGAGGCTTACGCCCAAGAGATGACAATCGCAGAAAATGTGGCTGAATCAGAAATTCAAGAACTACTTGAACGAGCAAAAGCAGATTGTCTTAGCATATACAACTCGTTGGAAGAAATGAATCTAACGAAAGAATCTGCTCGGCAACAACTTAACCAAATCGGGTGTATGTTTAATGTCTATATTGATTTCGATATGAAGTGGGAAAACTTTCTCGGGAAAGACTCTCTCAATCGTGTGGTGCAGAAAGGTATTGATTCTGAATTTGGCTTTGTTGTTGACTTTTCAGAAAGTTCGGAGGAGGGTATTGCTGCAATCGTTCTATACTACTACTTTGTTCAGCAAGATTCTGCTCTCGAAAAGATATATCCGTTTGATCGGTTTGTCCTTCCGCAGTCTGCGATGAAAGAGATTGAAATTATACGTACACTTAGACCGTTGCTTTTCAGCGAGGTTCGCAAGAGATTAGATAAAGTTTCGGATAACGCTCTGTTGTCGCTAAAATCAATGGTCGTCATGTTCATGAGCGCAGGCGCTGGCAATACTGCGGCAAAAGCTTCTGCAAAAGCGCGGTTTGACAAATATGCAGAAGTTCGAGGCTTTTAATAGACATGGCCCCCATGTTTTATCCGCAGTTCTAAAATAAAACATTTTGATAGACACCCGTTTGTCCTCCCGTGAAGGTATACTTTGAGTACAAAGTAAAAATTTCACGGGAGGATTTTTTATGATTATCGATCGTAAAGAGAACAAGGAAGTGTCGTTTCTGAACGGAGTGCGGACGGAGGGTGTGTGCGGACAAACGGTGTTTTCGGCCGAGAAGGTGGTTCGCGGAATGACGTTTTGCCAATTCCCACGTATGCGTGTGGAGGGCATTATCTTCGAGGAATGCCTCTTTGAGGATTGCCGGAACATCGAACTGGAAGAATGTCAGGTGAAGGGCTGCATCTTCAAAAAGGTTGACGGTATCCAAAGCGTTCGCACCGAGATGATCGGCTGTCGTTTTGAAAACTCGTGCTCCGTCGGCCCGTTTTTGACGATGGACAGCGGCCGCATCGAGGAATGTGAGTTTGATACGGTCAGCGCACTCGGCAGCGACGGGTATATCATTGATTCCGTCTATGGCAAAAAACGGGAGGTTGAAATGATACGGGAGTGCAGTTTTGCGCATTGTCGTGTTGAAAACGAAGATGGCAAGCTGTGCTGCTGCTCGTATTTTAAACCGTTTTCGTCCATCCGCACGGCGGAAATTGATAACGTGGACTACGCCACGTGCAGAGGTGTAGAATGAGCCGCGCAAGGGAGGAGAAAAGACGGCTGCCGATAACCGTTGAAACGTTAGAAAACAAAAACACGGGCTATGACGCTGTCGTTGTGGGCGTGGGGGAAGACGGTGAGAAGGCTGTACAACACTATTTGCTTCAGGGTGAGTCGTTTGGTTATTTCCATACCGTTACGTTTTTTGGCGGGATTGAGAACGGCGAAGAGAGCGAAGAGCTCAACGGGGCGCTAAAGAATGCTTTGTGGCTGTTTGTGATGGCAAACACACGAAACGAGGCCGATAAAAAAAGCGCCTTGGCAGTTGCCGAGAGCCACAAGAAAACGGCTGAAAGCCCCTTTTCGGCTCTTGTTTTACTCGGCGGTGAGAGTAGCAGCGATTCTCGGGAAGCATTTGATACGATCCTTTCGGCCGAAAACGCAGACGCGGCGTATCAGCCGATCGATATGCTGATTTCTCGTATGTGCTCGGGAGATATCGGGTTTGACTATGCTGATCTGGTACACTTGGTAAAAAACACACCGTGTATGCGTTTCGCACAAGAACGTGCCGAGAACGTGGGCGTTGTGAACGAATTAGCCGTCGCGCTTGAAGGGCGTATCAAAGAAACCGCTGATGGAGACCAACCGCAAAACGCGATCTTCTACATCAGCGTTCCGCAGGATTGTCTGCTGGAAACAGTTGTTCAAACGCTGGAGCGCGTGTATGCGGCAATGAATAACGGGAGCGTTGTGTGGCAGGTGAAATTTTCCGAAGATGAGAATGATAAAAGCTTTACGGCGATGATGCTTTACGGCGCGCAAAAACAATAACCGACAGCGGCAGGGGACTGCCGCTGTTTTTCTGTTGGGTATTGACAAGGTGTTTGCTTCGCGTTACGATGTACTTGTAACCAAGGACCTTGTTCTTTTAACGAAACGGGTATGCAAAAAAGGGGGCGCGTGACGGTGAATAAAAAGAAAGGTTGGCTGGTCACGGCCGCGGCATTGGTGCTGATCGGCTGTTTGATTTTCGGTGGAACAATGATGGCGCTTCATTGGGATTTTACGAAGCTGTCAACCACACACTACGAAACGAATGCGTATGAATTGACAGAGAACTACAAAAGCATCACCGTAAAGGCAGATACGGCGCGCGTTATCTTCGTGCCGTCAAACGATACCAAAACAACGGTGGTGTGTTACGAGCAAGAAACTATGAAGCACACCGTGACGGTGAACGGCGATATACTGGAGATCGTGCTTGCGGATACGAGAAAATGGTATCAGTATATCGGCTTCTTCTTCGATGAGCCGACGATCACGGTAACGCTCCCTGCGGGAGCGTATGGAGCACTGTCGGTTACTACCGACACGGGCGACGTGACTATTCCGCAGGAAGTATCTTTCGAAAGCATTGCCGTTTCGGCAACTACGGGTGACGTGACGAGCGAAGCCTCGGCTACGGGTGCGGTGAAGCTGGAGGCGACTACGGGTGATATTACGGTGAAAAACGTGACGGCCGACGTGCTGAAGCTATCGGTGAATACGGGACACATCACGGTCGAGAACGTGGATTGCGCGGAAGATATGACGGTAAACGTTTCCACCGGTAAGTCAAAGCTGACAGACGTGCGGTGCGGTGCGCTCACGTCGAACGGTGATACGGGCGACATAACGATGAAGAACGTGGTGGTTGACGGGACGATGACCGTTGAGCGTTCTACGGGTGACGTGAAATTCGAAGGCTGCGATGCCAAAGAATTGGCAGTGACTACCGATACGGGTGACGTGAAGGGTACGTTGCTTTCTGATAAGGTGTTTATCGCACGCACGGATACGGGGCGCATCAGTGTGCCGAAGACGGTAACGGGCGGTCGCTGTGAGATCACGACCGATACGGGTAACATTATTATCAGTGTGCGTTAAGGAGCGGCAAGCCATGAATAAAGAAAAGAAAAAGGCGAGCGGATGGCGCGTGCTTTTCGTGGCGATTACGATAGTGATCGGGGTGCTGTTCGGAATACTTATAAGCCAACGCGCGTTGGTACACAGTGTCGGCATCGGGCAGCTGCTTTTGCTGATGCTTTGCTTGCTGGCGGCCACGCTGCTTCACACCGTCGTACACGAAGCGGGGCATTTGGTGTTTGGTCTGCTTTCGGGGTATCACTTTCATTCATTTCGCGTCGGGTCGTTTATGCTGGTGAACGAAAACGGCAAGCTGAAATGCGCAAAATATCATCTGGCAGGCACGGGCGGCCAATGCTTGATGGCACCTCCCGACCGTGTGGAGGGTAAATTCCCCGTCGTGCTGTATAATTTGGGCGGTTCTCTCTTGAATGCGGTTACGGCAGCACTGTTTTTTGGGGTATCCTTGCTTTTTGACGAAGCGTCTATCCTTACTACCGTGATGCAGTTTTTTGCTGCCGTTGGATGTATGATGGCGCTTATAAACGGGATTCCGATGCGGATGGGGATGATCGATAACGACGGCTATAACGCGATCGCTATGACGCGTAACCGCGAAGCTGCTGACGGGTTTTGGGTGCAGCTGAAGGTGGTTGAGAAAATTGCAAGTGGCGTGCGACTGAAGGATATGCCGGAAGAATGGTTTACCGTTCCCTCCGACGAAGCAATGAAAAACAGCATGGTAGCGGCACGCGGCGTGCTTGCGTGTAACCGTTTGATGGATGAGGAGCGCTTTGCCGAAGCCGAAGCGTTGATGGCACATTTTTTGGAGATCGAAAGCGGTATGGTGGAGCTTCATCGCTCCTTGCTGTGGTGTGACCGCTTGTATATTGAACTGATGGGGGAGAATCGTCGCGAGCTTGTTGAGAAATGGTATTCCAAAAAACAGCAGGCCTTTATGAAATCGATGAGTACCTTCTTATCGGTGATCCGCACGGAATACGCGCTGGCGCTGCTGTTTGAACGCGATACCTCCAAAGCGGGAACCGTGCGAGTACGGTTTGAAACGGCGGCCAAAGCGCATCCGTATTCTTGCGAAGCGGACTCGGAGCGCGAGCTGATGAATTACGCGCAAAACCGCTATTACGATACCGCCTGCGAGCTTCCTAAAACCGAATAATCAAAATAATAACGGGCTGCCGCAGCGGCCCGTTAATTTTTTTTAAAAACGGGCTTGACAAAAGAGCTCTAACGTGGTAGAGTGTAAATATACTCTAACGCATTAGAGAAAGGACGGGATACTGTGAGTACACCGAAGGTATTTGAAAGTGAGTATCGTTTTTGTCTGATCTTGTGGGAGAACGAGCCCGTTAAGAGCAGAGAGCTGGTAACGTTGTGCCGCGAACAATTGGGGTGGAAGCCTACCACGACGTACACGGTGATCAAGCGCTTATCGGAGCGCGGCGTGCTGAAGAACGAAAATACGGTAGTAACGTCGCTGGTGAGCAAAGACGACGTGCAGGCCGCCGAGTTGAGTGAAATGCTGGAAAAAACGTTTGAAGGCTCGCCCCCTGCGTTTTTGGCGGCGTTTGCTAAGCAAAAAACGCTCTCGGAAAAGGAGATCGATGAGGTACAGCAGATGATCGACCGTTTTAGGAAAGGGTGAGGCTTTGTGAGCAAGATCTTTCTAACCGTTTTTAATATGAGTATTTCGGCAGGATGGATCGTGTTGGCGGTGCTGGTGCTGCGTCTGCTGCTCAAAAAGGCACCCAAATGGATCACGGTGCTGCTGTGGGGCGTGGTGTCGGTGCGGCTTGTCTGTCCGTTTTCGGTGGAGAGTATGTTAAGCTTGATTCCCAGTGCCGAAACCGTGAGTCCCAACGTAATGACGGAAACAGTGCCGCAGATCAATTCGGGGATTCCTGCGGTGAACAACGTGGTGAATCCGCTGTTTACGGATGCGCTTTCTCCTGCGCCGACCGATAGTATCAATCCGCTGCAGATCATCATCCCCGTTTTGGCGTGCGTGTGGTGTGCAGGGATGCTCGTAATGCTTGCGTATGCTGCCATCAGTTTTTATCGCGTGCGAAAAAGTGTCGGAATGGCCGTGTGCCTATGCAATAACATTTACCAAAGCGAACGGGTGGCGTCACCTTTTGTGCTGGGAATTTTTCGTCCGCGAATCTATTTGCCGTTTGCCATAAGCGATCAGGATAGGGAGCTTGTGATCGCGCACGAGAGGGCGCATATTCAACGCCGCGACCATTGGTGGAAGCCGTTTGGTTTTTTGCTGCTGTCGGTGTATTGGTTCAATCCGCTGATGTGGCTGAGCTACGTGCTGCTGTGCCGCGACATTGAGCTGGCGTGTGACGAAAAAGTGGTGAAGGAATTTTCCAACGAGCAAAAGGCCGATTATTCCCAAGCTCTGCTCACGTGCAGCATCACACACCGCCGCATTGCCGCTTGCCCCTTGGCGTTTGGTGAAGTGGGCGTGAAGAAACGCGTGGTATCGGTGCTGAACTATAAAAAGCCTGCCTTTTGGCTGGTGCTGGCGGCGCTGCTTGTAAGCGTGGTATTGGCGGTGTGTTTTTTGACCGATCCGCCCACGAACACGTTGGGAAGGATTGAAGGCTGGAACCTCGGCACGTATACGCCGAACGAAACGGCGGTGGGTGTGTATGACGGTGACGTGTATAACTACGTAGGCCCTGCCGAAAAAGCGCTGCTTACGGAGTTGTATAACCTGCGCGTTTCCAAGAAGGAGATATCAAAGAACCGCGGCAGCGACCGTGACAAGTTGCATACGCTGGTGCTGAATTTGCCCGATGAACCGTCAATGTATTCCTACGTGGGCGGTACGAATATTCATTTTAACAAGGACTTCACAGCGGTGTGGCTGTCGAATATCAACGAGCTCACGCTCAGCTATAAGGTGAAAAATCCTGCCGAAGCCAAATCGCTGTTCGAGCGTATTACTAAAATTACGGTGGCGGATGCCGATGCGTTTTCCTCTGCCGTTTCGTGGGGGAATTATCACAAGGATGAAGTCTTTGAAGCAGGCGCTTTGAATGCCGAACGCCTGAAATTTGACGGGCATTACCCCGTCTACCGCTTTGATACGGCAGACGATTTGAAACAGTTTAAGAATGCCTACGGCGGCGTGTTTACTATGGAGCGCGGATGGGATGAGGTGCCGTCGTTCAACGACGTTACCGCACGGTATAACGAAGACTTTTTTGAAAATAACAGCGTGATTCTCGTCTACGTGACAACGGGCTCGTGCACCTATCGGTACGCCGTGAGCGGAGTGGAATACACCGACACGTCGTTTCGTGTACATATTAAGGAAACCACCAACGCGTTGATGGTGGACAGTATGATGGCCGGTTGGTTCGTCACGGTGGCGGTACCCGATGAACGCCTGCAAAAAGTAACGGAGTTTGATGCCGTGCAGGCAGGTAACGTCGTGAACGTGGTCACGACAGAAGAAATAGAGCGCTTACGGGTGCAGTACCCCATGTATTTCGATCTCTCCACCGTTAAAGGGTTGGAGGTCTACGTGTGGCAGATGGGTGGCGGCTCGTATTCCTGCGGCTTGCTCAGCGGAAGAAATCGCAATTACACGGCGACGGAATTGATGGCGCTTTCCGAGCATCCTGCCAAGCTCGATGAAATGAAGGCCATCGTGGCATCGTATTTTCCAAAGATCTCGAGGGGAAGCGTTTCGGTAATTCCTTTTCAAATGCCGCATTCAAGCTTCTTATCCACGATCGATCAAAAGGAACTTGAAGCGGAGTTTTGGGAAGATTTTCCCGTTCTGCAAGCCACCAGTTATACGGGGATTTTCGATATTGCCTCATTTGATATCGACGGCGACGGCGTGAAGGAAGAATGCACGTTGCGGTTCGGTCCCACGTCGGGCGTGTTCACCTTTACGTTTTCCTGCACTGAAAACGGCGTGCTTGAATATTCCAACGTCTTCGTTTCACCGTGGCAGCAGTTGAAATTTGAGGTTGACGGTGCAGGCAAAGGTGCGCTTATCGGCAACGACTTTGAACGCATTAATATAAGCATTCAAAACGGGAGGATCGTTCTGTCGAGTAACGGCGCGGATATCGATTATTGGGGTGCGCAGGGAATCTACATTCCGAGCGATACCGGCGTTTCCAACACTTCGACCACGCCTACGCGCAGTGACAATATGACAACGCAAACCACTACCGGAAAGGGAACTGAAACCACCACGTCACCCACGACGACGGTGTTTCCCACCGCCAAGCCCGTCACGACAGTTCAGCTTACCCAACCGCTGACGACCGTTACGACTACAATCCCTACCGTAGCGTATAACGGTCCGCTCAAATACGAATACGATAACGGTGCTGTGGTTATCACCGATTGCACGCAAACGTCGGGCAGTGTGGTGATCCCCGAAACGATCAACGGGTATCCCGTAAAGGAAATCGGATATAAAGCGTTTGAAAAATGCACGGAACTGACTTCTGTGACGATTCCGAGCGGCGTGAGAAGCATTGGCGTTTACGCGTTTTCCTATTGCAAGGGCTTGAAATCTCTCACACTTCCGAGTAGTGTAACTTGGATCGGCGAGGGCGCGTTCCATTTTTGCGAAGGGCTTGAGTCTTTTGTGATTCCGAGTGGTGTGAGTACGATTGAAGACGATGTGTTTTACGGTTGCTCACGGCTGAAATCCATCACGATTCCGAACGGCGTGAGAAGCATTGGCGGTCAATCGTTTTACGGCTGCAAATCCTTGTCTTCGGTGACGCTTCCGAACAATTTAACCTATCTGGGGCGTATGTCCTTCTATGGGTGTACGGCGCTCACGGCGGTAACCGTTCCGAATCGCGTGGCTACCATCGATTTCAAGGCGTTTGCCGATTGCACCGGACTCAAATCGATCGTGATTCCAAACAGCGTAACGGCGATCGGCTCTCAAGTGTTTGAGGGCTGCACGGGATTCCAAACCATAACGCTCCCGAACAGCGTAACGAGTATTGGCGTGTACGCATTTTCCGGTTGTACGGGACTCACGCAAATGAAATTGCCGAGCGGCTTGACGACCGTGGAGCAAGGACTCTTTAGCGGCTGCACGAATCTGCAATCGGTAACGATTCCCGAGGGAGTAACCCAAATTTCTATAAACGCGTTCAGAGAATGCGCGTCGTTGAAGAGTCTTACCTTGCCGAGCAGTGTTATCCGCATTCGCGACAGCGTATTCTATCAGTGCAAGTCGCTGGAATCGATTGCGATTCCGCAGGCGCTAAAAGGTGTGGGTAATCACGCCTTTAGCGGCTGCACCGCATTGAAAACCGTATATTACGGTGGGAGCGAAGCGGATAAGCGCAATCTCTCCCGTTCCATTGGAATGAGCGGAAATTACCCGTTGACCTCCGCCACGTGGGTGTATGCAAAACAGTAACAAAGAAGAAGGCAAAGATTACAATGTTGTAAGATTTGTTGACAAGGCGGTTTCCCTTACGGTATAATAACATTGTAAGGGGGGCGATGCCGATGCAGTCTTCAGGATGTTTACCGTTTTTGTGTTTAGCGGCTGCGGCCGCACTGTGTCTGCTTTTGTGAAAGGAGAATTACCGTGAAACGTATTTTGGGCATACTTATTGTTCTGCTTTTCGCCCTTACAATGCTCACCGCCTGTCAAAACGATACTTCCGATGCGTGGGAGATCGTGCGCGGCGGCTGGGATTTCGACGTGGTGCGCTATGAAAAAGGCACCGAAAACAACCGCGTGGCGGTGTTCGAAAAAGACGGCAAATGCGGCTTGGTGGATTTTGAGGGGAACATAATCGCTCCTGCCGAGTATACCTCTTTGGAGATCGGTCTGCCCACGCCCGACCCCAGCGTTACCAAACTTATCGGTAACACCGATACGCTGGCGGGTGTTATGTTCGAGCCCGACGGCACAAAATCGGAAGACTTTGCCGACGGTTGGGGATACGAAGGCTTCCCGTTGGTCTATTTGCACGATAACAGCATCGTCGTTTGGAATCGTATGGAGGGAGTTCTCGGGTCGAATTATGATGCGTATAAGCGGTATTGGTACCCGCAATACGGGTTGCTCGGCACGATTGCGCTTAAACCGCATCCCGTGGTGCCCGTTCAAAAAATGATAGCCCTTCCCACTGAAGGCAGCGAAAGCGAATACCCCACGCTGGAAAGCGAATTGTATGCACTGTATAACTTTGAAACGGGCGAGCTTCTCACAAAATTTGAATTCGAAGCGGTTATCAATGTGGGAGTCATCGAAGATCGCATTGCCGTAAAGAAAGACGGCAAATGGGCGTACCTCAACGAAAAAGGCGAAAAGGTAACGGAGTTTATCTACGATACCGCCGAGGTCGGAACCGACGGTCGCTGGAGAGAGTTGCGGATGTACGCTTTTTCCAACGGTTATGCCGTGGTGCGGCAAGGAGATAACTTCGGACTGATCGACAAGCAAGGCAACACCGTCGTGGAGCCCACGATGCAGGGCGTTTCCCAAGTGCGCGATGACGGCTTGTTCTTCGTAAAGAAAGACAACAAGTGGTGGGTAGCACGGCTTAAGTAAACAGTAACATTTTATAGCGGTTTCCGTTAACGCTCGCAAGCGCGATTGTTGACAGAAACCGCTTTTTTGTATATACTGTTGGGCGTATGTACAGAAAACGGGAGATTATAATGAAACAACAAATTCAACTGTCCGACCACTTTACATATCGCTGGTTACTCCGCTTCACTTTGCCGTCGATGGGTATGATGATCTTTACGTCCATCTACGGTGTGGTGGACGGCTTTTTCGTATCCAATTTTGCAGGGAAAACGCCGTTTGCGGCGGTCAATCTTATTTTTCCGCTTCTAATGATGCTGGCGACCGTTGGCTTTATGTTCGGCACGGGCGGCTCGGCGTTGGTGGCGAAAACGTACGGGGAAGGCAACAAAGAAAAAGCCAACCGTTATTTTTCGCTGTTCGTGTATCTCTCGTTTGCGCTGGGTGTGCTGTTTGCGGCGCTGGGAATCGCGTTTATGCGCCCGTTGGCAACGCTGCTCGGTGCAGAGGGGCAATTGTTGGAGGATGCGGTGCTCTACGGCCGTATCATTCTACTGGCACTGCCTTTTAATACGTTGCAGCTGCTGTTCCAATCCTTTATGGTCACGGCCGAACGCCCAAAGCTCGGCTTGGCCGTGACGGTATCGGCAGGGGTTACCAATATGATATTGGATGCCGTGCTGGTACTGCTGTTGCCGCAGGAATACAAATTGGCCGGTGCGGCGGTAGCCACGGCGATGAGTCAGGTGGTGGGCGGCGGTGTGCCGCTGATCTATTTCTTTTGCAAAAACGGCAGCTTCCTCAAACTGGGCAAAACCAAATATGACGGCAAGGCCGTGCTTAAGGCCTGCACCAACGGCTCGTCGGAGCTGATGAGTAATATTTCGATGAATTTGGTGGGAATGCTGTATAACCTCCAGCTCATACATTATGCAGGCGAAAACGGCATTGCGGCGTACGGCACGATGATGTACGTCAGCTTTATTTTTGC
>JAZQTE010000207.1:0-2004 GCA_045630505.1 Acutalibacteraceae bacterium
CGACACCCCCCCCGCCAGCCTAACGGCTGACCCCCCTCGGTTTGCGGTGCCCGAAATTTGCTCCTCTCGCTTTCGCTCGGCAAATTTCGACCGCGGCACAGAGCTTTTTGCTCGCTGCTTCCCGCACTGCGGGCGCTCGCAAACGCTCACCTTACACAGGGGAGGCTTTGTGCGGTGGGTTTGGAGGGGCAATAAAATTTTTAAAAATTTTTTAAATTTCCTATTGACAAAGTACAAAGGTGTCGTTATAATAAAATTGTAATCATTACAAAACACAAGCGATTACAGAACAGTAAAAAGGAGTGAGGGAGATGGCAGCAAAGACGACGCAAGGGTTAGCGGAGGCGTTGCGGGCGCGCGGGATCAGTCCCACGCAGCAGCGGATCGCGGTGTATCGGTATTTGCTGGAGCATCGCACTCACCCCACGGCAGACACGGTGTACAACGCCTTATCCGCCGAGTATCCCACGATGTCGCGCACGACGGTGTATAACACGATGCGCGCGTTGTTTCGGGGCGGTCTTCTTCGGATCGTGACGATCGATGCCGAGGAACAGCATTTCGATGCCGACACCGCCGACCACGGGCATTTTCGTTGCGTGCAGTGCGGAAGCGTGTTTGATTTCACGCTGCCGACGGCGGTGCGCGAGTTATCGCCCGAGGGATACCATACCGAGATGTTTGACGTGTACGCCACCGGCGTTTGCCCTCATTGTCAGCAAAAATAAAAAAGAAATTTTAGGAGGAAACAGTTATGAAAAAGTTTGTATGTATGGTTTGCGGTTACGTCCACAACGGTGACGAGCCTCCGTACCAGTGCCCCCAGTGCCGTGTGCCTGCGGAGAAGTTTAAGGAAGCTCCCTCGGCGGCGCCTGCGGCTGCGGCCGAAGAAACCAAGAGCCTGACCGACAAGGTGTGGGCTGACGAGCATCGCGTGGGTGTAGCGAAGGGCCTCGACGCCGAAGTGGTGGAGATGCTGCGCGCTAACTTTAACGGCGAGTGCTCCGAAGTGGGTATGTATCTGGCGATGGCGCGCGTGGCGCACCGCGAAGGATATCCCGAAATCGGCCTCTATTGGGAGAAAGCCGCTTACGAAGAAGCCGAGCACGCCGCGAAGTTTGCCGAGCTGCTGGGCGAGGTAGTGACCGACAGCACCGCCAAGAATCTGGCGATGCGTGTGGACGCCGAGCACGGCGCGACCGACGGTAAGATGGTGCTGGCCCGCAAAGCGAAGGAGCTGGGCTACGACGCTATCCACGATACCGTGCATGAAATGGCGAAGGACGAAGCCAGACACGGCCGTGCCTTTGAGGGCCTGCTGAAGCGTTATTTCGGCTAAAATCCAAGGGGCGGTCAGTGATGACCGCCCCTTATTTTAAAGAGAGGAGCTATGACAATGCTTAACGAGAAGGTTATTGCGCTGCTGAACGATCAGATCAACAAGGAGTTTTACAGCGCGTATTTGTATTTGGATATTGCCAACTATTATATCGACAACGATTTGGACGGGTTTGGTAACTGGTATACCGTTCAGGCGCAGGAGGAGCGCGACCACGCGTTGCTGTTCCTTCGCTATCTGCAGCTCAACGGTGTGAAGGTGACGCTGGAGGCGATCGACAAGCCTGCCGAGGTGTTTGAAAAGCACATCGATCCGCTGAACGCGGGCGCGAAGCACGAACGGTACGTTACCTCGCTCATCCACGCGATCTACGAAGCGGCGTATGAGGCGAAGGATTTTCGCACGATGCAGTTCTTGGATTGGTTTGTGAAGGAGCAGCTGGAGGAAGAGGACAACGCCGATACCTTGGTGAACAAATACAAGCTGTTCGGTGACGATCCCAAGAGCTTGTATCTGCTGGATCAAGAGCTGGCGGCGCGCGTGTATACGGCGCCGAGCTTGGTGCTGTGAGCCGCCGAACCGTGAATGAGTAAAGGGAACGCCCCGTCCGTTTGGACGGGGCGTTTTGAGTTGTGCGGTGTTGGGAGGAGTTTGCAGAAAAACTT
>JAZQTE010000208.1:0-1657 GCA_045630505.1 Acutalibacteraceae bacterium
GGATCTTCACCGTAGCAATCATCCTGCTCCACCAGCATATACTGAACGCCCGCTTGCTCGGCAGCAGCGAAAACAGCATCAAAATCGATGGTGCCTTCTCCCACCACTGCCATTTTTTCGTCCGTCGTGATATCTTTTAAATGAATACAGGGTAAACGGCCGCTGAAACGGTTGATCCACGCAGCGGGATCCTCCCCTGCCTTGGATGCCCAATACGTATCAAACGTAAAGCCAAGCTGCTCTTTGGGAAAACGTTCGGCCAAGCGCGCCAAATAATGCACGCCTTCGGCGTCTTTTTTAAACTCAAACGCGTGGTTGTGGAACATAAAATACTTACCGTTTTCCGCAAGCACCCGTGCCACCGATTCCAAGTCTTCAACAAACTCATCGGGCGTCTTGTGATCAAAATCATAATACCCAAGCCCCACGCAGGAGCAACCGAACACGTCGTGATCGGCTGCCACCTTTGCCGCATCGGCCTTCAGCTTATCTTGCGGAATGTGCGTGAGTACGCATTGCAGACCGTTTTCCTCCAGCTTTTGCTTTAGCCATTGAGGTTCATATTCGCACACACCCGACACCTGCACGAAGCGGTAGCCGATAGCAGCCACACGCTTAAGCGTGTTTTCGAAGTCCTCTAAATTTTTGCAATGATCACGCAGCGTAAACAATTGAACACCGATTTCCATAGTACTCTCTCCTTACTCAAACAAAATAAACTGTTCACTAAATTCTTTAAGTGCGGTTTTGGCGTCCGGTTTAGCGGCACCCTCCAGTGTTACACGGCCATCATAGCCCACCGCCTTCAATGCTTCGGACATAGCCAACACTTCCGCCTTATCGGCAAGCAGCGGAATACGGCGGTCAGCCGTAGCCATGTGGATTTGCTTTAAAAAAGGGCCTGCATTGGCAAGATTGGCAAAATCGTCACCCACCATTTTGAGATGATAAAAATCTGCGACACAGCCAACGTTTGGATGATCTACCGCCTTGCAAAACGCCACGGCTTCGTCGATGGTGTTGATCACATCGGTTTCATAATGCCGCAACGGTTCAATGTACAAATCCACCTGATACGTATCGGCAATTTCGGCAAAACGGCGGAATCGCTTTATTAAGCGTTGCATACCTTCTTCGTGCGACATTCCTTCGGGCGCCATACGCGCTCGGCCGCTGCCGATCACCATATACGTAAGCCCCAACGGTTTGGCGCGCGCAATACCGCTTTCAAAATATTCGTCGGCTTCTGCATCGCTCCAACTTAAAAAGCGCGAATCGGCCGGTGCAAAGCAATTCATTCCTTCCAAAACCACGTGCGTTTCTTCCACCGCACGGCCTAAAGCGTCGAATTCTTCGTTATCCATTGCACGAATCTTCTGAAAATTCGCTTCGAAGCTCGCATAGCCGTATTCCTTAAACAAGTAAAGATCGGCCGGCGTTGTGGTACACGAACCAAAATACATACGATCACCTCTACCGTTATTATACAAAACAAGAAAGCGCAAATAACATTGTTATTTTGCAAGAAAACATTGCGTTTTCTTGCATCAAAATAAGGCAGGAAACAAAATTTCCTGCCTTACACGTTATGCGTATTGCCCGTATAACCACAACACGGTGTAACGGTCTTTTAAATCCTTGGCAAAGCGCACGGCAT
>JAZQTE010000209.1:0-5874 GCA_045630505.1 Acutalibacteraceae bacterium
GGATGCGCTTCCCGTCCCGGCAACGCCTACCAAAACATTCTTACCCGCAAGCTGCGGCGCGATCATATCAATCTCGGTTTTTCGGGTTCTGCGAAGGGTGAGGATGCCATTATTGAATATATCGCATCGCTGCCGATGTCAATGTTCGTGTGCGATTACGACCATAACGCTCCCACTGTGGAGCATCTGAATGCCACGCACGAAAAGCTGGTGAAGGCGGTGCGTCAAACCCACCCCACCATTCCGATTGTGATGCTCTCGCGCCCGAAGTTTCGCATCACGGATGAGGAAAAGGAACGCCTTGAAATCGTGAAAAAGACCTACCGCAACGCCAAAGCTGCAGGGGATGAGAACGTGTATTTTATGCCCGGCTCGGAGCTGATGGCGATGGCGCGCGACGAAGGCACGGTGGATAACGCTCACCCCAACGATTTAGGGTTTACTTCGATGGCGAAAGCGCTGCTTCCGCTGCTCGAAAGTCTTTTATGATGTTGATTGTAGGAGGAATAAACAATGAAAACGATTAAAGCCGTACCACTGACACACGAAGAATTTGCCCCGTTTGGACAATTTTACACGATGGCAGATCCGCAAGGCTATGCACTGTGCGGAGAGCTGCACGCCTTTTATCCGGACCGCTTGGTGGCCGACAGTGAGCATCGCGTGGGATATTCACCCATCGTGGTGAAGAAGCCCGAACATATGCTTATTACGCAGCAGGAATACCATACCACCACGTGGGAAATGATCCTGCCGCTGGATGACGATATGATCTTACACGTGGCCCCTGCTTCGGCCGGCACGCCCGTGACGCATTTGGCGAAGGCGTTTATCGTTCCGAAAAACACGCTGGTGAAGATGAATGCCGCTATTTGGCACTTGGCACCGCTGCCTGCCACCAAGGATGCGCTCACGGCGATGATTATTTTGCCCGAATGCACCTACGCCAACGATTGCACGGTGGTGGATCTGGCTGAAGACGAGCAGTTTGAAATCCTACTGTAAGGTGATGTGGAATGAAAAAATTAACCGTATTTTTCAGTAACGCCTTCGTACTGGAGCAGCATGCGAAAACGGGGCTTATCCCTGCGAAAATCGTTTTGGAGCATTTGCAAGCCACCTACGAGGTGCAGGTGCTGGAAAGCAGCTTTATGTACATAACGGTTGCCGTAAAAAATGAAAACGCTACCAAGGAAGATCTGCTTGCCTGCGCGTGGGATTGCATGAAAGCAAAGTTTGGTGTTACGCCCGAAAACGCAGACGACCGTGTGCGTTGTACGGTTACCGATAAGAAGGAAGAGGAAACCGAAGAAAAACCTGACGCCGAAGCTTTGGAAGAAGAAAACCCCAATACGGAAACGCTGGATCGAATTCGCGGTTTGGTGGGGGCGGAGGACTTTAAAGAGCTTGCCGAGGAGCTTGCCGCGGTAGCACCGCTGCTGATTCGTCATAAGGCAGAGGATACATTTACGAACCTTGCCTATCTGTGGGCGATCAACGACGGCTGTGGATTGTCTACGTGTCATAAGCTGTTGACGTTGCTTGCCCGTGATTTGAAGCTGATGAAGTTTGACACCAAGCCGCTGGTGGTGGAGCACGTATTGCGTGTGCCGCAGCCAAACCAGAATTTCGATCCGTTCGAAGCCACGCTTGATTTTATGAAGGACCGCAGCGGCGCCTCTACGGGTTGTGCGCTTTGTCTTGATATCAGCGAATGGATGAGCAAAACGCGCGAGAGAGAATTTCGCGAGTTTTTAAAAAAAGCAAACGCCTATATGGGGAATATTTTGCTCGTTTTCCGTGTGCCGTTTGTGGAAAAAGAAACGCTGAACGATTTGGGCGATTGCCTGAAAGACGTTTTACAGCTTAAGACACTCTCGTTTGTGCCTTTCTCGCAAGAAGAATTGCTCCAGTGTGCTTTGCAGGAATTAACCTCTCGCGGCTATACGGCAGACGATTCCGAGGTGCGGGATATTATGTTAGCCCGTTTGTGCGAGGAAAAGAGCGACGGCCGTTTTTACGGTATCAATACCGTGAAAAAGATCGTTCGTGAGATGATTTATCAAAAACACGCATTTAACGCCGCCGAGGGATTTGATGACAGTGAGTTCACCTACGATGACGTTAACGGGTTGGCCAATACCGGCCGCAACGATTCGCGAAGCGGTCTTGAAATGCTGGACGATTTCATTGGTATGGAATCCATTAAAACCCGTGTTATGGAGATCGTGGCACAGATCGAAATGCTTGCCCAAAACAAAACGATGGATGCCCCGTGCCTGCATATGCGCTTCGTTGGTAATCCCGGTACGGGTAAAACCACGGTGGCTCGCGTGATCGGTAAGATCTTAAAGGAAAAGGGAATCCTTCGCAACGGCAATTTCTTTGAATACGCAGGTCGAGATTTTTGCGGCCGCTTCGTGGGCGAAACCGCCCCGAAGACAGCGGGGATTTGCCGCGATGCCTACGGCTCGGTGTTGTTTATCGATGAAGCGTATTCGCTGTATCGCGGTGAGGGTACCAGCAAGGTGGATTACGGCCGCGAGGCTATCGATACGCTGATTGCGGAAATGGAAAATCACCGTAACGAGCTGGTGGTGATCATGGCCGGTTATCCTGAGGAAATGAAGGATCTTATGAAGGGCAATGCCGGTCTTGAGAGCCGTATGCCGTATGTGATCGAGTTCCCGAATTACACTCGCGAGCAGCTGTTCGATATCTTTATGCGTATGGTTCGTAAAAACTTTACGGTAGACGAGGCGTTTGAAAAGGAGGCGCGTCAGTATTTCTTGGCGCTGCCCGATGTCGTGCTCAACGATAAGGCCTTCAGCAACGCTCGTTTTGCCCGTAACCTATATGAACGCACGTGGGCGAAGGCCACGCTGCGTGTACAGCTCAACAAGGCGGATCCTCACGAGCTGATCAAGGAAGACTTTATGGCCGCCAGTGCGGAAAAAGAATTTAGTGTTATGATGCAAAAAAAGCCGACGAGAACGCTCGGCTTTGTATAAGGAGGAAATGACTTATGGCAGATCAGGAACAATTGTTGATGCAGGCAAAATCGGTGTACGAAACGTTTTGCAGTGCGCTGGATGACGAGGAATGGCACTACACCCGTCACGATGATAAGCTGACGATCACGTGCGGCGCCAAGGGGCACGATCTGGCGATGGATTTTTACGTGCTTGTTGATGCCGAGCGTCAGGTGATCACGCTGTTCTCACCCTTGCCCTTCAAAATGGCAGAGGAAAAACGTGTGGAAGGCTCGTTGGTGGTGAATATGGCGAACTACGGTATGACGAGTGGCTCGTTCGATTATGACTTGGGCGACGGTGAGGTTCGTTTCCGTATGAGCAACAGTTATCGCGGCAGCATCATCGGCAAGGATCTCTGCTTGGCTATGGTGTACACCGCCGCTGCCACGGTAGACCGCTACAACGATAAATTCTTGGCGGTATCCACGGGCATTATGAGTGTGGAGCAGTTCGCTGAGTGGGAAAAACAATAAGTGGATAACAACGCGATAGGCGTGCTTGTATAAGCACGCTTATTTGCGCTGTAAGGGAGAAAACAATGCTTTTTGATGAAAGAACGTGGTTGGTGGCAGCAGCCTTGTTTCCTGCTGTAGCACTGTGTATCTACGTGTTTAAAAAAGACCGTATGGAAAAGGAACCGCTCAGTCTGTTGCTCGTTCTTCTGGCGTTGGGGGCGGTTTCGTGTATGCCTGCTGCTTTTTTTGAAGGCGTACTCAGTGATGTATTGGTAGCGATTTTCAGCAATTTCGATACGATGGAAAAGGCAGGTATTCAGCTTACGTCTTCCATGTACGAAGTGTATTTGCTGTGCGATAACTTTATCGGTGTTGCCTTGGTGGAAGAAGGCCTTAAGTGGTGCTGCTTGCTTTTTGTAACACGCAAGAGCCGTCATTTTAACAGTCTGTTTGACGGCTTGATCTATGCCGTGTTCGTATCTTTAGGCTTTGCAGGCGTGGAAAACGTGCTGTACGTAACGCAATACGGCTGGATAAACGCGCTGACGCGTGCGGTGCTTTCGGTGCCGGGGCATATGTTCTTCGGTGTGATGATGGGGTATTATTACAGTATGTGGCACATGAATCAAAAAGCGCGCGGTTGGGAAATCGGCCTTCGAAACGAGGGCGTGATTTCTTCTGAACGGCCACTGTTTGGTGTGCGCCGCTTCGCCGTGCTGAGCCTGCTGATCCCCGTGCTGGGTCACGGTTGGTACGATTATTGCTGCTCCACCCATTTCAAGTGGGCCACGACGTGTCTGGTGGCTTTCGTTGCCTTCTTATACGCATACTGCTTCGGAAAAATCAATCGTATGTCCCGTGCGGATATGAAGGAAGCTCATTTCGTTGGGGCGTTGCTTCTGAAAAAATATCCCGACCTGCGTGAACGGGTACACTGGGAAGGATGGAACGTATCGTGGTAAAGCTGAGCCGAGAACAGCAGCTTTGCGAGGAAGCCAAGCGCTTACTGTTCGGTAAAGAAAGCAGTGATTCCGAGCACGCTTTCGCTGCGTTTTTGTTGCTGCAGGCCGTAAATCTGGGTAGCGTTGAAGCCAAATATATGTTGGGACGGCTTTTGCTGGAGGGCAAGGCGGTGTTAACGGCAGCGAACGATGCCGAAACGGGTATGCGTTGGCTGTGCGAGGCTGCAAGAGCAGGCTACGCATCGGCGTGTGTGTATCTGAATCACTATTTCAGTGATCGCTACGAGCAAGCCGTGGGAGCACAGTTTGCGAAGCGTGCTCCGCAACCACTTACGGATTTTAACGGGAAACGCATTCAACTGCGACGCACGGGCTTACATACGCCCGTTGATGCCGTTTTGGAATTTAAAAACGGCGAAAACGTGTTAACGCTCAGTGTGAACGTTGCCTTTTCGGAAATAGAAGACGCTATACGCGATCCCGAGGCTTTTTACCAAACGGTTGTACGCGGCATCGAGGCGTGGAATGGTGAGTATGAGGTGTTTGGCGGTCAACAGCTGCGAGTGGTGGTAAACGTAACCACCGATGATCGCTTGTACGATAGCGTTTACGTTATCCCAATGACGAAGAATATGCAAAGCTCCATTCTGGAAACACTGGAGAAGCTCTGCAGCAAACGGCGAGTGGATAGGGTGCGGCGTCTGCTGGAAAGCAAGCGCTCCGCCACGGCGATGGGGCTGTTTCGCTGGTCGGTGCATTCTCGCAAGCTGATCTATATTCACAGCCTTGGCGGCGCATTTGATGAATACGATGAAATTTACCACGTGGTAAAGCACGAATTCGGTCACGCTCTGGGGTTGGGGGATTTGTACAAAAGCCCCGAAGACGGTTTGCAGGGCGTAAAAACGGGCTTGTACCGTGAGATCGACAACTATGCTATGAGCGACGAGGAGTATTTTCTCGTTATGTGCGACCATCACGGTCCCATTTCGAATAACGATATTGAAATGCTGGTGCTGGCGTTTAGTAAAAACCGTATACAGCTCTACCAGCCAAGTAAATTAAGAGGGAAGCTGTCCTCTGCTTTAGGACGAGGAAATTGAGTATGATTTACGTAACGTCTGACCTTCACGGCTATCCGGTGAAAGCGTTTGAGTCTTTATTAAATAAAGCCGGTTTTTCCGACGATGATTTTTGTTTTATACTGGGCGATGTGCTGGATCGCGGCCCCGAATGTGTGGAATTGCTTGAATGGATTATGAGTAAGCCCAATATGGAGCTGCTGCTCGGCAACCACGAAGCGATGCTGCTCTCGTGTGATTTTCTGTTTAAGCCGGTTACGGAGGAGAACGTGGAAGGGCTTACAGCAGAGCAATTGAGTATGTTTTCCGCTTGGCAGGAAAACGGCGGCGACGTTACGGT
>JAZQTE010000210.1:0-3057 GCA_045630505.1 Acutalibacteraceae bacterium
AAAAGGGCTGTTTAGAATGGAGCGACAGCCTGTCGCTTGCCGAGCAAGTGCCCGTAGAAGAGGTCTACCGTATGGCGGCAGCCGTAAATAAGGATGACGTGTGCAATATGCAGTATACCTCGGGCACCACTGGCTTCCCCAAGGGCGTTATGCTCACGCACTACAACGTGGTGAACAACGGTAAATACATCGGCGACCATAAGGATCTCACCACCGCCGACCGTATGATGATTCAAGTGCCGATGTTCCACTGCTTCGGTATGGTACTGTCGATGACGGCGTCAATGACGCACGGCACCACGATGCTGCCGTTGCCGTATTTTTCTCCCAAGCCTGCGCTTGCGTGCGTGCACAACGAGCATATCACGGCGTTCAACGGCGTTCCCACCATGTTTATTGCGATGATGCAGCACGAGGATTTTGCCAAGACCGATTTCTCATATATGCGTATCGGCATTATGGCAGGCGCCAATTGTCCTGCCGATTTGATGAAGAAGGCCACCGAGGTTATGAATATGACCGAGATCGTTTCGGTGTACGGCCAAACCGAAGCGGCCCCCGGCTGCACGATGAGCAGCTATTACGATTCGCTGGAGGTACGCACCGAAACGGTGGGTAGCGCGTTTGCTCACGTGGAATGCAAGATCGTCGATCCCGAAACGGGCGAGGATTGCCCCGATGGTGTCAACGGCGAGTTCGTTGCCCGCGGCTATAACATTATGAAGGGCTACTACAAAATGCCCAAAGCCACCGCCGCTGCCATCGATGCCAACGGCTGGCTGCATTCGGGCGACTTGGCGTGCCGCCGTCCCGACGGTAACTACCTCATCACGGGACGTCTGAAGGATATGATCATTCGCGGCGGCGAAAACATCTATCCCAAGGAGATCGAAGAATTTATCTACACCTGCCCCAAGGTCAGCGACGTGCAGGTCATCGGTGTGCCCGATGAAAAGTACGGCGAAGAAATTATGGCCTGCATCATCCTCAAAGAAGGGGAGAGTATGACGGAGCAGGAAATGCGCGATTATATCGCCGCCAATATGGCGCGCCATAAGGTGCCGCGGTATATTGATTTTGTGGACAGCTTCCCGATGAACGCGGCAGGCAAGATCCTCAAATACAAAATGCGCGAGGCCGCCGAACAAAAAATTAAGGCGATGAACGGAAAACAATAAAATCATCGTTGTAAAAAACAAGAGCGGAGTGCTTTTTAAAAAACACTCCGCTTTTTTGTTGACTTTTGCACTTTACTGCGTTAGAATGTGAATATATCTTAGAGAAAAAAGAGGGGGATTGTTTTGGAAAACAAACTCGAACGCAAATACGGTTTATTTACCGCCATTTGTATGGTTGTCGGTATCGTTATCGGTTCCGGCGTGTTCTTCAAGGCACAGGTCATTATGGAAAAAACGGGTGGGAATATGCCGCTTGGTATCCTCGCTTGGATCATCGGCGGTGCCATTATGCTCACCTGCTTGCTCACGTTTGCTTTCATGGGGCAAAAGTACGAAAAGGTGAACGGCCTTGTCGACTATGCGGAAGCCACCATGGGTAAGACGTACGGCTACTATATGGGCTGGTTCGCCACCACCATCTACTATCCGGGTATGACCTCGGCGCTCGCGTGGCTGTCGGCCCGTTACACGCTGGTGTTCATCACCTCGTCCTTCCCGAATTTCCCGTTGCTCATCCCTGCCGATCAAGGCGGCTGCATCGTTGGTCCCGAATGTATGGTGCTCGCACTGTTCTATCTGTGCGGCAGCTACGCGATCAACGCGCTGTCCCCGAAGCTGGCCGGTAAATTCCAAACCAGCACCACGGTTATCAAGCTTATTCCGCTCGGCTTAATGGCCATCGTCGGCCTCATCGTCGGTATCACCAGCGGCCAGCTGCAAGAGAATATGTCCACCACGGCTGAAGTGGCGGCCACCTCTGCCAGCCCGCTGTTCGCTTCGGTGAGCGCCACGGCGTTTGCGTATGAAGGCTGGATCATCGCCACCTCCATCAACTCCGAAATCAAGGATTCCAAAAAGAATCTGCCCCGCGCTCTGGTTCTCGGCGGTATCGTCATCATCGTGGTATACCTGCTGTACTTTATGGGCGTTGCCGGCGGTGCTTCCAACCAAGAACTGGTGGATACGGGTGCCACGGTTGCGTTCAACCGCATCTTCGGCGGCGTGCTGGGTAACATTCTCAACCTGTTTGTTGCTATCTCGTGCTTGGGCACGCTCAACGGCCTGATGGTCGGTTCCACCCGTGGTATGTACACGCTGGCGGCTCGTGGCGAAGGCCCGAAAGCCAAAATGTTTGGCGCTGTCGATAAGGAAACCAATATGGCCGGTAACTCTGCCGTGTTCGGTCTTATGATCACCGCCGCTTGGCTTCTGTACTTCTTCCTCAGCAACCTCGCAGCCACGTGGTCCGGCCCGTTCGTGTTCGATTCCACCGAGCTGCCCATCATCACCATCTATCTGATGTACCTGCCTATGTACGTAATGTGGATGGTAAAAGAGAAGGATCAGTCCTTCGTCCGCCGTTTCCTGCTGCCCATCTTGGCATTCTGCGGCAGTACCTTTATGGTGGTTGCCTGCGCCGTGGCTCACAAAATGGCCTGCGTATGGTACCTCATCGTCTTCGCCATCATTATGCTGATCGGCGGTCTGCTCCGCAAATCCAAGAAGGTCGAAGAATAATCGTAAAATCAAGAACCGCTCCACAGCCGTGGAGCGGTTCTTTTATGTCTTATTGAAACAAAAACGAAAACAGCGAAAGCAGCTTGTCATCCACCTCGGGATGAAACTGCACACCCAAGATTTGCTTACCGTACTCGATCACCTCGGGCGTACCGTCTTCGGCCACACCCGTCAGCGTAAGTCGGGGCGACGGATCGTGAATGCGGTACGAATGCACCGTGGCAGCGTACAAATGATCGCTGCCTACCAGCTCGGCAACGTGGCTGCCCTCGGTGAGATTTACGCGGTGCTTGCTTTCTTCTTCCTTGCCGCGCAGCGTGGGCTTGCAGTGTCCCTCCACCTTTAACAGATCAAACGGGGG
>JAZQTE010000211.1:0-6020 GCA_045630505.1 Acutalibacteraceae bacterium
TGGTGACCCGAACGGGAATCGAACCCGTGTTACCGCCGTGAAAGGGCGGTGTCTTAACCGCTTGACCATCGGGCCGGATTGGTGGCTGTAATTGGATTTGAACCAATGACACTGCGGGTATGAACCGCATGCTCTAGCCAACTGAGCTATACAGCCGAGTGGCGTTCCATAGGGAACGCTGACTATTATATAGTATACCCTCTTAATTGTCAATACTATTTTTTAAAAAAATATATCTTTTTTTCTTTTCTATAAAAACGCGGCAACCAGCAGCATTTCTCTTGCTTTTTCGTAGATCGACTCGAAATCCGACAGCGGTAACGGGTTCTCCCCCTTCCCTAATTCAACGGTAAAACCGGGACGGTGATACCGTTCGATAAACCAATCCTTAAACCCACCGTGCGATGCGAGCCCCGTCGGATGCGAAACGGTATATCCCGAGGCTGCCGCCATCGTGTGAGCCATCAACTCCGACTGCGGCGGCGTATGCTCGCCATATTGCCAATAGATCTCCTCGCCTTGGCTGTGCAGCGCTATTACGTGACGAAATTCGCACCGTTCACACAGCGCGACGAGCGCTTTGGTTTCGGGTTCACTTTCAGGAAATGGGCCGCCCCACTGCCGTGCGCACGGACCGTGTATTCCTTTCTTTCGCTCTTCCTGTTGCAATTCTTGAAAACCTGCGTTAAAATTATGATTGAGATCCACGCCGTTTGCATTTGCTTGCCAACGGCTGCGTAGATCGCGCAGAGATATCTCAACTCCGTCGGGATTTACCTGCGGCACAAAAACGAGGCTGCGCCCGTGCATTGCACGCCGTATATCCCAACCGTCAAGCAAACGGTTGTCTGACATAGCCATACACAGCTCCTCGCACAGACGCAGACATACGAGTGTTGTTAACCATTCCATACCGTGAAAAGCAGCAGCAAACAACACCCGTTCTTCCCCACAGCCAAGCATCAGTCCCCACAAATTTTTCTGCTTTACGCTGCTGCCGATCGGTGCGGCGCATAAAAATCGGTAACGATAAGTAAGTGCGTTCACCATACCGCTTACCGCTGCATAGTTTACCGCTTGTGGCTGTGTAATGTATTTCATACGCATCACCCCATAGTAACCTATTCACAAGGAGAGATAGATATGAATTTGAAGGAAGAAACCTTAACCCGTGAATACCGTTTTAACGGACGCATCATTAATCTGCGCACCGACACGGTTCGTTTACCAAACGGAGCCGAAGCAGGGCGAGAGGTTGTGGAACACCCCGGCGGTGTTTGCGTAGCTCCGCTCACGGCCAACGGCGAATTGTTGTTCGTTCGCCAATACCGTTATCCTTACGAAGAAGAGGTGCTGGAGCTTCCTGCCGGCAAACGCGACCGCGGCGGCGAGGATCCGCTGGAATGCGGTAAGCGCGAGCTGTTAGAGGAAACGGGGGCTACCGCTAAGCAATACACGTTTTTAGGCAAGGTCTACCCCACCCCCGGTTTTTGCAACGAGATCATTTATCTATATCTTGCACAAGACTTGGATTTCGGTGACGCCCAGCCCGATGAAGACGAGTTTGTGGAAGTGGAACGTATTCCGCTTTCCCGTGCCGTAGAATTGGTGATGAACAACGAAATTTATGATGCTAAAACACAGATCGCCGTTTTAAAAACCGCCGCATTGCTTAAAGCACTATAAAGTCAAAAGGCGCTTTGGGAAGCTTCCCAATGCTCCTTTTTTATCAGTTGTTGTTCGCTTGCGCCACGCAGGCATCGATTACAAGCACGGCAGCCAACACGGTAGCGGCATCGATTTCATCTTCTATGTGAATATGATACGCATCGCCGCCCCAGTTGGTAAAATCACGAGAGACCTCAGCCACCTTCATCATGCAATCGTCGGTAATCGTGTAGCGGTATCTCCAAAAATCGCCCGTTACCGTCCAACCGAGCGGAACAAGCTGATACAGCGGTGTAAACCACGCAAAGCGTTGCACCATCTCGACAGCCTCTGCGCCGTCGCGGTAGATATAGAATTTCGGAAACAGCGAAAACACCTTTTGCTGAATGTACGCCACTTCCACATTATCCATCGTATATATGTGCAGCTGCTTTCCCCACGTAAAGACCTCACCAACGGCGTAAAAGCATTCTTCGCCCTTGCCGTCGTATATTTTAAATCTATCACGCCACGAAAGCACGCGCTGCTTAATATAAAAATCCATATCCTCACCCTTTTTGATTGTATCACCTTCACAACACGGTGTCAATATACCGCCGTCCCCTGCATACAGTATGGTGAAGGAGTGTGTGCTATGGGCGACCGTTTGATCGTATTGGGATACTTAGCTGTACTGATCGTTGTGGGGCTGCGCGGCGGCAGTCGCATAAAAAACGCAGGTGACTTCACAGCCTCGGGCAAGGAGTGCGGCACGGCCGTGATCTTCGCCACGCTGTCGGCTTCGTTTATCGGCGGAGGATATTCGGCAGGTAACGCCGCCGCTGCGTATCAATACGGTATCGGTACGGCTCTGGCGCTGTTCGGATTTGGTATTGGGATGATCCTTATCGGTAAATTCTTGATCCCCGGCATTTCGCAATTCCCACGCGCTAAAACGGTTGGCGGCATTATCGGTGCCGTCTACGGCAGCAAAGCGCGGCAGCTAACGGGCATATTTTCCTTCTTGTGCTGTGCAGGTGTGGTGGGGGCACAGATGGAATCCATCGGACTGGTGTTCCACGCCCTGCTCGGTGTTTCCAAAACAGCAGGCATCGCCATCGGTTGCTCCGTGGTTCTTTTGTACACCACCTTCGGCGGAATGGAATCGGTACTCACGGCGGATATTATTCAATTTATATTGCTGGCCGTGGGAATGCCGTTGTTATTGCTTGTGGCCGTTACGGCAGGCGGTGGTATTTCAACTGTATGGAATGCGATTCCCAAAGAATTACTTAACCCGTTAAACGGCAGCACGCTCCCCGCCTTTCTCTCTCTGTTTTTCTCTATGATGTGCGGTGAAGCGTTGGCTCCACCGTATACGCAACGATTACTGCTCGGCAAAACACCCCGTCAAACAGCAAAGGGAACTATACTCAGCGGCTTGTTTTCGCTGCCTTTCTTTTTAATAACCGCCGGTATCGGTCTTACCGCCAACGTGCTGAACATCGGCGGCGAGGCTGCCTCCGTGATGCCCACGCTGATACTGCGCATACTCCCGTTTGGCTTACGCGGTATTCTTATGGCGGCAATGACCTCGATCATTCTCTCTGCTGCCGACAGCTTCTTAAACGGTGCCGCCGTCAGCTTGGTGTGCGATACCGTATTGGTTCGCCGCCCTGCTTTAAGCGACAAGGCGCAGCTTAGATGGCTACGTTTCGTTAATCTAACAACGGGACTGGCCGCTATGCTTTTAGCGCTGAGCATTCCCAACGTGTTTTCCATTTTGTTGCTTGCCTATTCCTTTTGGAGTCCTGCCGTACTGGTTCCGCTTGCGGCGGCGCTATTGGGTGTGAGGGCAAGTAAGCGCACGTTTTTCGTTTCTGTTAGCGCGGGGGTTGGTACGTGTCTTATATGGAATTTACTGCTCAAGCAACCGCTCGGCATCGACGGCGCCGCTTTGGGAACACTTGCGAATTTTACCGTGTTTTCGCTGCAACGATTAAAAGCAAAAAGGCCTTGACAAGATGGCAAAATCGTTGTATGCTCCAAGTAATTACTCTACTAAACGGAGGTACTGCGATGTTTATTGATATTCACGCCCACGCATACCGTATAAAGCCGCCCGGGTACGTATTCTGCGAACCGCACGAATTGCTCAAGCGGTATGATGAGCTTAAAATTGACGTTGGTGTTTTGCTTCCCATTGTCAGCCCTGAGATCTATCTTCCTCAATCCAACGAAGATATCTTAGAGATCTGCGCACAGCATCCCGACCGTTTTGTGCCGTATTGCAACGTCGATCCGCGCGCACTCACCAACTCTCCCCGTGCGCCGTTGGGTGAGGTGCTGCAATACTACAAGGATAAGGGTTGTAAAGGCCTCGGCGAAGTGATGCCCAATATGGAGCTGCTGGATCCGATGGTGCAAAATCTATTCGCTTGTGCCGAAGACGTCGGCCTTCCCGTGGTGTACGACGGCTCGGTGCAAAAGACGGGCGATTTTGGCTTATACGACGACGTTGGCCTGCCGCAGCTTGAATACACGCTGCAGGAATTTCCGAACTTAAAGATCTTCGGGCACGGCCCCGTATTTTGGAACGAAATGGCCAAGCTCGATACCGTAGCCGAACGCGGTGTGTATTTCGGTTGGCGTAACACGCAGGTGGTTCGCTTGCCTTCCGGCCCCGTGGACGTAGAAGGTGCCGTCCCCCGTTTGTTCCGCAAATACGAAAACCTAATGGGTGACCTTTCGGATTTCACGGCGTACAACGCTTTTGCACGTGACCCCGAATACGGCGCTCGGTTTATGACGGAGTTCCAAGACCGTTTGTATTTCGGCACCGATATGTGCGCCCCCGATATGGAGGTAGACCTACCCGCTTTGATGATCTCGTGGAAAGAAAGCGGCAAGATCAGCGAAACCGTGTTCCGCAAGATTGCTTGGGAAAACGCCGCAAAATTATTAGAACTGTAACAATAGAAGCACCGCCCCGAAGTGTGATTCTTCGGGGCGGTGCTGTTTATTTAAGCGGAGTGGCATTCCAAATCGTGGTGGCATAGTCGTGAATTGAACGGTCGGAGGCGAAAAAGCCGCTGCAGGCCGTGTTGAGAAACGCCATTTTCGACCACGCTGCTTTGTCGCGGTAGGCAGTCCCCGAGAGGCGTTGCGCTTCTTGATAGGCATCGAAATCGGCAAACACCATATACGGATCGCCGTTCACCAGCGAGGCGGCAATATCGCCGAATTGGCAGCCGCCGAAACCATGGTACAGTTCATCCACAACGCGGTGAATACGCGGGTTTGAGTGATAAAATTCCTGCGGATGATAGCCGGCCGCTTTGCGAGCGGTGACTTCGTGTTCTTTCATACCGAATAAGAACATATTCTCCTCGCCCACTTGCTGACAGATCTCCACATTGGCTCCGTCTAACGTGCCGAGCGTGACAGCGCCGTTCATCATCAGTTTCATATTTCCCGTTCCGCTGGCTTCGGTACCTGCAAGGGAAATTTGTTCACTGATATCGGCCGCAGGCATTAAGAGCTCCGCCAGCGTTACACGGTAATCCTCAAGATACACCACACGCAGCTTTTCACGGATAATAGGATCCTTTTCGATCTCGGCCGACAGCTTGCAAATAAAACGTATAATCTCTTTAGCCAAGCGATAGCCGGGCGCGGATTTGGCGCCGAAGATATAGGTGCGCGGCGTGATATCCAGCGTGGGATCTTCTTTGAGCGCCAAATACGTATCAAGAATATTCAGTGCGTTCAAATGCTGGCGTGTATACTCGTGAAGACGTTTTACCTGAACGTCGAAAAGTGATTCGGGATTGACGGTTACGCCGCCTCGCTTCTTGATATATTGCACCAAGCGTTCCTTATTATGCTGTTTGATCGCCATAAAGGCTTCGCGTGCGGCAGCATCATCTGCCAGCGGCTTCAGCTTTTCAAGCTCGGTTGCATCCAATACAAAGCCGTCACCGATCTGTTCGGTAATGAATTTCGTGAGTTCGGGATTGGCTTGGCACAGCCAACGGCGATGAGCAATACCATTGGTTACGTTTTTGAATTTCTGCGGCATTACGCTGTACGCATCGCGAAAAACGGTTTCTTTTAAGATCTCACTGTGAATCTGCGCCACACCGTTTACAGCGTGCGAGGCGGCAACGCACAGGTTCGCCATACGCACCACGCCATAGCTGATAATCGCCATACGGCTCACCTTTTCGGTATCGCCGCCCGTTGCTTGCATCATCTGTTCGCTGAAACGGTTATTGATCTCACAAACGATCTGATAAATACGCGGCAAGCGCTGACGGAACAGATCTTCGGGCCAGCACTCAAGCGCTTCCTTCATCACGGTGTGGTTGGTA
>JAZQTE010000212.1:0-6120 GCA_045630505.1 Acutalibacteraceae bacterium
AGCGGGAACGCTACAGCCGCTACTGTGAAAAGCAGAGCAAGCTGGTGGCGGCGGTGCTCGGTAACGATGCCGGTGTGATCGGGGCCGCTTGCTTGGGCAGATAAACGAACGGAGGATGCGGTATGGTAAACGCACAACTTACAACTGAATTACAAGCGCTCGGCTGTCTTGTAAAAGAGAACGAGCCGTTGTGCGCCCATACCACGTTTCGCATCGGCGGCAATGCCGATCTTTTGGTAACGGCGCAAACGGCCGAGCAGGCAGCCGCCGTGCTGAAGCTTTGTGATAAAACCCAAACGCCGTTATTTATACTCGGCAACGGCTCGAATTTGCTTGTGAGTGATAACGGTGTGCGCGGCGTGGTGCTGCGCCCTGCAATGAGCGAAATCAGCATCCAAGGCACCACCGTTACGGTGGGTGCAGGGGTGACGATGGCAAAGCTGTGCACCGCTGCGTGTGAAGCCGAGCTTAGCGGCTTGGAATTTGCTTTCGGCATTCCGGGAACGGTGGGTGGCGGCGTGTATATGAACGCCGGCGCCTACGGTGGCGAAATGGCGCACGTGGTAACGCGTGTGACCGCGCTTACAAAGCAGGGTGAAGCGGTGGAGCTTTCCGCAGCGGAAATGGAGTTTAGTTATCGTCACAGCGCGTGTATGGAACACGGCTGGCTGATTACGTCGGTAACGCTGGAACTGAAGACGGGCGAGCAGGAAAAGATTCGTGCGGCAATGGCAGATTATATGTCCAGACGCCGCGACAAGCAGCCGCTGGAATACCCCAGTGCCGGCAGCTTCTTCAAGCGTCCCGAGGGATATTTTGCAGGCGCGCTTATCGAGCAGTGCGGATTAAAGGGCTTCACCGTGGGTGGCGCGCAGGTGGGCGAAAAGCACGCAGGATTTGTTATTAACCGCGGTGGGGCTACCTGTGCCGATGTGATGGCGCTGGGCGAAGCCGTGAAGGAAAAGGTGCAGGAGCGTTTCGGCGTATGTCTGGAACGGGAGGTTCAATTCGTAGGAGGATAACGATGTCGTTCTCGTCAGATATAAAAAATGAATTGGCGGCTGTTTCGTGCAATTCGCCTTGCTGTGAGGTGGCTCAGCTGTACGGTATGGCCGAATTCGGCCGCGCCTTTTCTGCTAAAGCGGTAGCGCTGCAAACCGAAAGCGAAGCGGCGGCGGTTCGCTATACGGCGCTTCTTTCGTCGGTGTGCGGCATCACCGCCGAGCATAACGCCCCTCTTTCGGACAAGCAGATAATGCATACCGTTACGGTGCCGTCGGAGGCTTGCGAAACGGTGATGCGCCGTTTCGGCCACGAGGGGCGCGAGGTAACGCGGCGGCTCAACCGTGCGGTGCTGGATTGCGATGAATGCACGGCGGCTTATTTGCGTGGCGTGTTTTTAACGTGCGGTGCCGTGACGAATCCGCAGGTGGATTATCATATGGAGTTCAGCGTACCGTATTATAACTTAAGCGGCGATTTGGCGGTGCTGCTTGCCGAACACGGCCTGCATCCGCGCATCGTGCGCCGCAAGGGGAATTATGTTGTCTATTTCAAGGAAAGCGAGCAGATCGAAGATTGCCTCACGCTGATGGGGGCTATGAACGCTTCGCTGGAGCTGATGAATATAAAAATGATAAAGAGCATTCGCAACAATGTGAATCGCGCAGCGAATTGCGAAAATGCCAACATTGATAAAACGGTGGCGGCAGCGTTTAAGCAAGCCGAAGCGGTGCGTAAGATCGAACGCACCGTGGGGCTGGATTCTTTGCCGGAAGGGCTGCGTGAGGCGTGTCGCCTGCGTTTGGAAAACCCCGATTTGTCGCTTAGGGCGTTGGGCGAATGCTTTGAGCCGCCGCTGTCGCGTGCAGGGGTAAATCACCGTCTTCAAAAGATTATGGAGATTGCAGAAAATTTGTAGGGGGAATTTGTTTTGTCGTTTGCGCATTTACACGTGCACAGTGAATACAGCCTGCTGGACGGCGCCTGCCGTTTGGACGGGCTGATTGCGCGTGTAAAGGAGCTGGGGCAAACGGCGGTAGCGGTCACCGACCACGGCGTTATGTACGGGCTGGTGGAGTTTTATAAGGCGGCCAAAAAAGCGGGCGTGAAGCCTATTTTGGGCTGCGAGGCGTACGTGGCGGCACGCACGCGCCACGACCGTCAGCACGGAATCGACAGTGAAAACCACCATTTGGTGCTGCTGTGCGAAAACGAAACGGGCTACGCCAATTTGGTGCGACTGATTTCGGAGGCGTGGACCGACGGCTTTTACAGCAAGCCACGCGTTGACCGAGAACTGTTGCAAAAATATCACGAAGGATTAATTGCACTTTCGGCCTGCTTGGCAGGCGAGATTCCGTGCGCTCTGCGCGATGGCCGCTACGGTGATGCCAAACGCATTGCGTGCGAATATCGTGCCTTGTTCGGCGAAAACAATTTTTTCTTGGAGCTGCAGGATCACGATATGGCAGAGCAAGTGCCCGTTAACCGTGGGCTAATGCAGATCGCCAAGGAAACGGGTATTCCGTTGGTGTGCACCAACGATGCGCACTACCTCACCCGTGACGATGCCGAAATGCAAAAAATTCTTATTTGTTTGCAAACCAACACTACGGTGGACGAGCCTAATCCGCTGGCTTTCCCCACCAATGAGTTTTATATAAAATCCGAGGACGAAATGCGCGCCCGTTTCCCGAGCGAGGCGTGTGATAACACGGCTCGCATTGCCGAGCGCTGCTCGGTGGAGCTTGAATTCGGACACACGAAGTTGCCGAAATTCGAAGCGCCCGGAGGTGACAGCACGGCGTATTTCCGAGGGCTATGTTATAAAGGACTTAAGAAGCGGTACGGAGAAACTCCCGATACTGCTATTTTAGAGCGCCTGGAATACGAAATGTCCACGGTGCAGAAAATGGGCTACGTGGACTATTATCTCATCGTTCACGATTTCGTGCGCTACGCGAAGACCAACGACATTCCCGTGGGGCCGGGACGTGGTTCGGGTGCAGGCAGCTTGTGTGCCTATTGTATGGGCATTACCGACGTGGATCCCATTCGGTATCAGCTGCTGTTTGAGCGATTTTTGAACCCCGAACGGGTGAGTATGCCCGATTTTGATATTGATTTTTGTAACGAAAAGCGTCAATTGGTGATCGATTACGTTATCGACAAATACGGTGCCGATCACGTGGCGCAGATTTCGGCGTTTGCCACGCTGGCAGCCCGTGCCGCCGTGCGCGGGGTGGCCCGTGCAATGGGGCTCTCTTACGCCGTGGCGGATGCCGTGGCAAAGCGCATTCCGCAAACGCCGGATATGACTCTCGAAAAAGCACTTGAGCAATCGTCGGCGCTGCGTGAGCTGTGCGACGGTGACGAGCAGGTGCGTAAGCTGCTTACAACGGCGAAAAAGGTGGAGGGAATGCCGCGGCACACCACCACCCACGCGGCCGGTGTCGTTATCACGGCAGATCCCGTTTCGGAATACGTACCGCTGTGCTTAAACGGCGATGCGGTCGCTACGCAGTATACGATGACGGCGCTCGAAGAGCTTGGCCTTCTTAAAATGGATTTTTTGGGATTGCGCAACTTAACCATTATTGACGATGCCGAAAAGATGATTCGTCAAACCGAGCCGACTTTCAATATTAAAAAGATTCCGTTCGATTGTCCTGCGGTGTATAAAATGCTTTCGCAGGGCAACAGCGACGGCGTGTTTCAGTTCGAATCGGCAGGAATGAAGAGAGTGCTTACACAGCTCAAGCCCGATTGCTTTGAAGACCTTATTGCCGTGATCTCGCTGTTCCGTCCCGGCCCGATGGATTCGATTCCGAAATATATTGAAAACCGCCATCACCCCGAAAAGGTGACGTATAAGCATCCGCTTCTTGAGGACGTGCTCCGCGTTACGTACGGATGCATCGTATACCAAGAGCAGGTGATGCAGATCTTCCGCCGTTTGGCAGGGTATTCGCTCGGCCGAGCCGATGTGGTGCGCCGTGCTATGTCCAAAAAGAAGCACGACGTAATGCAACGGGAACGGGAAATCTTTTTGCACGGTCTTACCGATGAAAACGGCACCGTGCAGGTAGAGGGCTGTATTCGCCGCGGTATTCCGCAGGCGGTGGGTGAGGAGATCTTTGAGGAAATGGCGGCGTTTGCGTCGTATGCGTTCAACAAATCGCACGCCGCAGCCTACGCTGTGGTGGCGTATCAAACGGCGTATTTGAAAGCCAAGTATCCCAAAGAGTATATGGCGGCGCTGCTCACCAGTGTGCTGGACGGCAGCAAGGTGCCGTGGTATATTCGTGAGTGTGAGCGCTTGCGTATTCGGGTGTTGCCGCCTTCGGTGAACGAAAGCACGGCGGCCTTCACCGTAGTGGGCGGCTACATTCGCTTTGGCTTGCTGGCGGTGAAGAATCTCGGCAAAGCACTCATCCGCGAGCTGGTGCGTGAGCGAGAGGAAAACGGCCCGTTCACGAGCTATTATTCGTTCTGCCGCCGTATGATGCAGCACCGTGAGTTTAACCGCCGTGCGCTGGACAGCTTGATTCGTTGCGGCGCGTTAGACGGTTTGGGTGCCAACCGCCGCCAAATGCTGGAATCGGCGGCGCTGGTGCTGGAAGGTTTAGAGGACGTGGGGCGCCGCAATCTCGACGGCCAGCTTGGCTTCTTTGACAAGGAGGAAAGCGCAGCCGTGGGCGAGCCTTCGCTGCCGCAGGTGGAGGAGCTGCCCTATGAGGAATTGCTGGCGATGGAAAAGGAAGTGTCGGGGCTGTATTTAACGGGACACCCGATGAAGCCCTACGAGGCGTTCTACGAGCGCTTGAAGGCCGACCGTATCGACGAAATACTGGATTCCTTTTCCGAGCAAACGGAAACCGACAGCGAATACGTGGACGGTCAAAACGTGAAGCTGTTTGGTCTGCTCGGTACACCGCAAATCAAAAGCACTCGCGCAGGCGCACAGATGGCGTACGCCGTACTGGAGGATCTGTACGGCTCAATGGAGCTTGTGTTTTTCTCGCGCGTGCTGGAAAGCTGCCGTTCGTTGCTTCACGCAGGGGAGGCCGTGGTGGTGCGCGGACGGTTGAGTGCACGGGAGGACGAAGAACCGAAGCTGCTTGTTTCGACGGTGGAAAAAGCACCCTCTCCCGAGTCATTACCCAAAGAGGAGCCGAAAAAGAATGCGGCAAATCCGGGGATATATTTAAAAATTCCGTCGCTCGACAGTGCGGAATGGAAGCGTGTGCAGAAGGTGCTGCGCGTGTTGGAGGGGGATACGCCCGTGTACGTACGCGTGGCGGATACGGGGAAGCTGATGCGTGCCCCGCGTGACCTATGGGTGACTCCGCACGAGGTGTTGATCAAAGAATTGGTGTATGTTCTCGGTGCGGAGAATGTTGCAAAAATGTGCTGAAATTTTGCACAAACGTTAGAAAAGCCGCGATAGCGCTTGCTATTTCGCAGGGTGATGTATATAATAACAAAGGCTAAACGCTAATTTGTTTGGCAAAAGGAGATACGGGAATTATGTCTATCAAAAAGATTGCAGTGCTTACCAGTGGCGGCGATGCGCCCGGTATGAATGCGGCAGTGCGTGCCGTAACGCGTACGGCTCTCGGCCGTGGGGTAGAGGTGTTTGGCGTCTACCGCGGCTATAACGGCCTTATCAACGGGGATCTCGAGCCGCTGAATTTGCGCAGTGTTTCAGATATTATTCATCGTGGCGGTACCGCGCTGTATACGGCGCGCAGCCCCGAGTTTTGCACCGAAGAGGGTATCCAGAAGGCCGTGGATACTTGCCACAAATTCGGCATCGAAGGCCTGATCGTTGCGGGCGGTGACGGTTCCTTCCGCGGCGCGCAGGATCTTACCGAGCATGGGATTCCGTGCGTTGGCCTGCCCTGCACCATCGATAACGATATTGCCTGCTGTGAGCAGACGATCGGTTACGATACGGCGCTCAACACCTGTATGGATATGATCGACAAACTGCGTGACACCGCGCAATCGCACGATCGTTGCAGCGTGGTGGAGGTTATGGGTCGCCGCGGTTACGACACCCTGCGTTACGGTCCCCTGAAGCCCGTTGGCCTTGTGGATCCTAAGACCGGCAAG
>JAZQTE010000213.1:0-1695 GCA_045630505.1 Acutalibacteraceae bacterium
CACTTGGGAATCCAGCAACACGGCTGTGGCAACGGTGGATGCAAACGGTAAAGTGACGGCCTTGGCCGAAGGTACCGCGACCATCACGGTGTACAAAGAAGGCAATGCCATCGACACTTGCGAAGTAGTCGTTGTATGGAACGGCGAACGCATCACGGGCGGTGACTTTGAAGGCACCGACTGGAACGTTTATCAGTGGAAAACGATCCTTGCTACGGGCCGCGGCACTGTGGTGAGCGATCCTGCCGATGCTGCCAATATGGTAGCAGCTTTGGCGAAGGATAACGATAAGCTGGATGCTCTGTGGCTCAACAGCCTGCACGTAAACGCAGGTAAGACCTACAAGCTCTCCTTCAAGGTGAAGGGCGACGGTACGGAAGGCCAGCAGCTGGCCGCCTACTTCCACGGTACGTCTACCAGCCTGAACGGTTGGAAATACGTAAGCAGCCTGAAGGCTGATGAGTGGAAGGAAGTTTCCTACATCTTCACCACCAACGCACTCGATGACGGTACGTCGGCGGCTCTTAACCGCAACTATTGCTTCGGTATCGACAATAATAAGGCCGGCATTATCTATCTGGATGATTTCTCCTTGGTAGAGTTGCCTGAAGCCACTGCGATCCTGCTGCCCGACGAGGATGTGAAACTGTGGCCCACCGGCAGCACCACGCTGCCTGTGCGTACAGAGCCTGCGGAAGCCAGTGCGGGTAAACTCACTTGGACCTCCAGCGATCCGAGCATCATCTCGGTGGATCAAAACGGCAAGGTAACGGCGATTGCCGACAGCGGTTCGGTCACTATCACGGTCACCACCGAAAAGGGCCTCTCCGATACCGTGACCGTCGCGATCGACGAATACGCTAATCTGATTGAAAACGGCGACTTTGAACAAGGTGATCTCAACTGGGCGTCGCACGCCATCGTTAAACCCGGTGTGGGTAAAGACGGCAGCAACGGTCTGGTGCTGGATTACGGCACCGGTAAAACGGACGTCTTCTTCAAGGGCAGGCTGCCGCTTGATCCCGGTACGACCTATGTTGTGGAATGGGATTATTTGGCAACCACCGATGCGGAATTCCGTTTGTGGTCCGGCGAAATGGGCTTGGCGCTGAACGCCGGTTCCGGCAAGGGTGACACGTGGAAGCACGGCAGAAAGGTCTTTACGACTCCCAACAGTATGCCTGATCTGAACAGCGCTAAGCTTAGAGGTTGGGTGTTTGCGGTCGTAAGCGATGCTACCGGTGCCTCGCCCGCCGTTGTGGATAACGTATCCATTAAGCTGTACGATTCCGGCGTGAAGGCCGAATCCATTAAACTCAACTACGACAGCATCACCATGATGCCCGGTCGTACTCAAAACCTCGGCATTATGGCAACGCCTGCCGAAGGTAATATCAATAAGGCTATCTGGACCTCCAGCGACGAAAACGTAGCAACCGTTGAATACGGTATCGTTACGGCTGTTGGTAAGGGTGAAGCGGTCATCACCGCTACCCTGCGCGACGGCTCCTGCAGCGCTACCTGTAAGGTGACGGTGTCGGGTAACCCCGCCTTCATCACCAACGGTACGTTTGAGGATGCTAACGACAATACGTGGGGCTTGGCCGGCGGTGCCGCTATCCAAAGCGGTATCGGCGTACAGAGCAGCTCCGCGGGTAAGATTCCGGTTGGCGGCGAGCTCACCTACACGGTGAA
>JAZQTE010000214.1:0-3781 GCA_045630505.1 Acutalibacteraceae bacterium
GGCGATGCTCACGGCAGGGGCGCTGGGCGATGCCGACCAGCAAGCGATTTTTGCGCGTCTTTACGATGCACGCCGTATCCCGTCGCGCCACACGGAAACGATGGTGGACACGCTGCCGGAGGTGGAGGCATGAAACACGTAAGACTCAGCGGTCGGCCGTGCCGCGTGTTATCGGTGCCTGCGCCTGCAGGCGGTATGGACGTAAGCTCGCCGCCGCACCGCATTCGTGACGATCGGCTCAGCGGCGGCGTGAACGTGTGGTATCAAAACGGCACGCTCACCACCCGTCCTGCCTTGCGTGAATGGCGGCCGATGGTGGGCTTTTCCTCCTGCACGGTGACACCGCTTACCCGTTACAGCCTGCTGCACGGCGTGCGCGGTGATACGCACCGCTTATGGCTGCTCGACGAGCACGGCAACACCTTCGGCACCGACCACGAGCTGGCAGGGGTGACGGGCATTACGGCGTTTCCTGCCGGAGAAAAAAGCGAATCGGGCGGTGACGGTGAGGCGCTGTTATTTTTGCGCGGTGAGGGGGCAGGCGTGTACGGCTTATGGCGAAGCGGCACGCTGCGCCGTCTTTCGCCCACCGTACCCACGGTGCTTACCGCCGCTCGCCCCACCGTGCGCGAGCTGCGTGAGGACAGCGGCGCCTATTTTCAGGCGTTTAACTGCTTGACCGACGAATTTCGCTGCGAGTACACGGCTGATGGCGAGGGGTTGTATTATTGGCTGCCCGAGGGCGTGGTGCCGGATATGGCGCACGCCTTTACCGTGACCTACCGTGGGCTGGCGGATAATCCGATCACGCATACGGTGACGTATGCCGAAGGCGGCGTGTGGAAGGAAACGGCGGACACGCCCGAGGACGTGCCGCCCGACGAGTTGCTGCTGCGCGTATCCCCCGAGCGTGGGTGCTTTTGGTTTGTTTACGCACACGGCGGCACGGCGGCGCCGTTGCCCGTTACGGGGGCGAACAACGTGTGGGTAACGGCAGCGCGCACGGAATCGGGCAACCGTGATGAGATGCTGCGCATGGCGTTCGGCACGTGGTTTGGCGGCACGGCAGAGGGAACACGGCTGTTCGTGGGCGGTTCGCCCGCGTGTCCGCATCGCATTCGCTGGAGCGCGGTGGACGATCCCTTGTATTTCCCCGAAAACAACGTGGCCGCCGTGGGCAGCGCCGACGGGGCGGTGACGGCGTTTGGCAAGCAGGGCGGCTTGCTGGTGGTATTTAAGGAGCGTGAGGTGTACGCCACGCAGTACACGATGGGCGTGACGGTGACGCCTGAGGGGCTGCTTTCGGGCGAGGTGACGGATACCGAAGCGGTATCGGCGGCGTTTCCGCTGTCGCAGGTGCACCCAGGGGTGGGCTGTGACCTGCCCAAAACGGTGTGTCTGTGCGGCGACCGTTTGGTGTGGACGTGCCAAAACGGGTGTGTGTACTCCCTCTATATCGGCGGCACGTACGGCGTGCGGTCGGTGCGCGAGATCTCGCAGCCGATCGCGGCGAGTCTTCGGGAGCAAACGGCCGAGGAGCTGCAGCGTGCGAGTGCGGCGTGCTTTGAGGGGCATTATCTTTTATGGACGCCGAAGCACGTGTACGTGTTGAGCGGCAACAGTGCGGGGCTTACCTACGGCAACGACCGTGAGCCTGCGTGGTACATTTGGCAATGGCCCTCTCACGGCGAGGTGACGAGTGTGCGTGGGCAGGCGTTCTACGTGGCCGAGCACAGCGTGCATCGGCTGATGGACAACGCGTGCGATTACGTGCTGGGGCGCGAGCTGCCGCTTTATACCTCCATCGCAGGCAAGTGGTACGATCTGGGTTCTCCTGCGGAATACAAGCGCATCGTGGCGGTGCGTGCGTGGATCACGGGGGACGAAAACACGGAGGTTTCGGTGGCGGTTGGCGGTAGGCGCACCGAACGAACGTGGCGTATGAGCGGCGAGTACATTGAAGACGTGCTGCCGTGCAGCGTTTCGTGCGGCAGCGCACGGTGTCGGTATGGGGATATCGTGCTGTCGGGGTACGGGCGGTTTACGCTCGACCGTTTTGAAGTGATCTACCGCAGAATGGGGGATATAACCGAGTGACCGATTACGTAAAGCAGGTGACGGCGGCCACCGAAGAATATACGAAAAAGCGCAAAAAGCACGCCGACGAGGCGGTGGCGCAGATCAATCGGGCGGCGGCCGAAAAGGCGGCCGAGGCGGCCGCGCAAACGGATACCGCCGTGCAGGCCGAGCAGCGCGCGGCGCTGGATACCGTGGATGCGGCGGCGGTGCAGCGAATGATCACGTTGTCGCAGGCGAAGGAGCGCTTGGCGGCGCTGGGGCTTGCCGATTCGGGCGTGATGAACGCTACCGTCCACGCAGCAGGCGTGCGCGAGAGCCGCGCTGCCGTTTCGGCCAACAAAAAGCGTGATGCGGCGGTGGCGGCACTCACCGAGGAGCTGTCCCGTACCGAGGCGGCCATCGAGCGAAGCCGTGCCGAGGGTGTGCTGAAGGAAACGCAAACGGCCACCGAGGACGCGGCAAGCTACGAGGCAGGGCTGCTCAAGGCGGCCTTCTCGGCGCAGGCACGGGAGAATGAAGCAACGATCTCGGCGGCATCCAAGGAAAAGCAGGAGCAGATCAAGGCAGAGGCGGCCACGCTGAAGGCACAGCTGGAGGCGGAAACGACCGCCAAGGAGCTGGCGTATAAGCAGCAAAAGCTGTCTACCGATACCGATGAGAAGCAGCGCATCACGGCGCTCAACAAGCTGTATAACGACCGCCGCATCACGTCGGAGATATATGCGCAGGCGGTAGAGGGCGGCTGGGACGTGAATACCACGCTGACCAATATGGCCAAGGTAGAGGTGCTTCGCCGCCAAAGCGCCAAGGCGCAGCAGCTGTATCACGACGAGGGCTTCGATGCGATGATGCGGTATTTGGCGCCGCTGAATTTCACCGATGGGCAGGTGGACGCCTTGTGCCACGATCTGGACATTTCACGCAAGCGCGTGGACGAATGGATGAAGGGGTATCGCGTGTTTATGGCTTCGGTACCCCAGGGCGATTGGACGGAGTATTACGAAAGGAAGGGCACGAATGAGTATACCGTATATTGAGCATCGCTTGACGCTGACGGACAAGCCGCAGGGCCCGTTTGACAGCGGCGTTTCGGGCGATCACGCGGCGGCGCGCGTGGTGTTTGAGGCGCTGCCCGAGGGGGTGTACCGTTTGGAGGCGGTGACGGGGGCAGGCGAATTTGACGTTACCGAAAACCGCCCTTCGCAAAACGGCGAATGGGTGCAGGAAATTCCGTCGGCGTGGACGGCGGCAGGTATTTTGCAGCTGCGACTGGTGCAGCTCAAGGTGGAAAACGGCGCCGAGGCGGCAAACCTTGGCACGGTGACCTTCATGCGCCACTATCTGGAAGCAAAAAATGTGGATGACAACACGCTGGTGGATGCCGTTTATGCGGCAAATGCGGAGGTTTACCGCAACCATCAGGGCAAGGATGGCAGCATTGCCGGCACGACCCTGGTGGCAGCGTCCGTTCTGCCCGACGGTCTGCGCTTTGTGTCTGTCGGCGACAGCCATATCTATCTCTACCGCAACGGCAAGGTCTATCAGCTCAACCGCGACCATAACTATTTCTCTGAGCTGCTGGATCAGGTCAAGGCGGGCAACCTTACGCTGGAGGAAGCGCAGCATCATCCCGAGCGCGCACATTTGACCAGCTATGTGGGCATTGAAAAGCTTGAGTTGGTGGATTACAACGTGGAACCCG
>JAZQTE010000215.1:0-3443 GCA_045630505.1 Acutalibacteraceae bacterium
GCCGAGCACGAGCAGAGCAACAAACGCCAGCCACGCGACGGCGCTGATGCCAAGACCGAGCCACCAGCCCGACGGATAGTACACCATTTCCACGGTGTGCGTACCTGCAGGCACGCGGAAAGCGAGCAGACCGTCGGTGATGCCGTAGGTGTCTACCACTTCCCCGTCAACACGCACCGTCCAGCCCGCATCGTACGGGATGCTGGTCATCAGCGTGCCGCTGAAGCTTGCTGTAACGTCACCCTTTAGGTGGTTCTGACTGAGCTGCTTTGCCTGCCATTGCTCGGTCTTGAGCACGGCCATACCTGCTTCGTAGGCTTCTTCGTTGAGCGTTACCACGTGGAAATTACCGCTGCAATGCTGCTCGGCGTTCACTTCCAAATGGATCTGATCACCCACCTGCATCGTGCCTGCGCTGATAAGATACGGCTCGTGCGGCGAAGCGCTGACGGATTTGCTGCCGAAGCGCACCGTCATTCCCTTGGCGGCCATACAATCGGCAAACACGTATACGCGTCCTGCGTGCTCCACCGTGGCGGTAAATACGGCAGAGCCGCCGTCCTCGGGTGTGACGCGGAAGCCCGTGGAATCAAAGCCCATCTGCGCCCCCGTGTTCACATCAGCCTCAAAGCCGTTGTATTCGAACAGCGGCAGATAGGTATCGTTGAGCTTGCCGAACAAGTCTTCCAACGATGCGATGGGATCGTATTTCGTGTACATATAGTCGTCCACGGTGGGATCTACCACGTAGCCGAAGCTTAACGCATCGGTATTCTCATACACGTAGTAGGTGATATCACCGCGGCTGACGATCGCTTGCTTTTTGAGCTGCTTATCCGGCAATTCTTGGTTGCTGATGACGTAGCGGATACCGAACAGCGAATCGGTGAACGGCATAAAATTGTGATACAAATGGCTGTTAACACCGTTGACGGCGTAGCCCAAGCCACCCATCAGCTTGGTGGTGGTGTAGTAGTTGCTCGAGGAGAAGGTGCTGATGCCCTGATAGTGATACAGCGCCGTATCCACGCAGGTGCGGCGGGGCATAAATTCCATACGGTAGTTGCCCTTGCCGTATTTGGCATCGCCCAGCTCCTGCGCCTTCCCCACCGCGGCTTGCAGCACCTTGGTGACGTCGTTATCCAAATAATCGGCGTGACGGGTGTAATACTCGTTGGCGTTCATTTGTACCAGCGCGTAACCGGCGCCCACCGTCATTTCAATGCTGACGGTCAGCAGCAGCAAGGCGCACGCCAACCCACGGCGCAGCTTGCGATAAGCGATCAGCGCTAAAATCACCGTGTAGGCTGCCACGAGGATCAGGTTAACGTAGATGGTTTCGAAGCCGTAGGCCTCGGCACCGAAGCGTTCCTCCAGCATCAAATACACAAGCGCACCGGCGAACACCGCAAACACGTGCTTACGTTCGATCTCCTTCAGGTGAAGCAGGGTTTGATACGCCATCAGCAACAGCGTAAAGCTGTAAAGGAACGAGAAACGGTACGGCAGGTCGTTGGGAGCGTGCAGGCCGTGCCACGCAAGGTCGCTCCAGTTAACGAGGAACGAGAACGCCATCACCAGCCACAGAATGATAAACGCCAAGCGGCGGCGCAGCGAAATCCCTTTGTTCAGCGCAAACAGCGGCACGCACAGTGCAGCCAGTACGCCGCAATACATATTCGGCAGATTACCCGAACGAATGGTGGGCGACGTGATGGCCAAGTGACGGCCGAGTAGTTGGAAGATATCCAGCGTGTTTTTCATATCGGGCAGGTTCGAGCCTGCGGCCGACGTAGTGCGAAGCGCCAAAAACACGGGAATCAGTACCACGGCGGTCATCGCACCGGCCAGCGCCGAGAAGCCGGCAAAGCGGCCGAAGCTTACCGCCAATTCACGCCCCTCGCGGCGTTTGCGCAAGCAATACGTGATGTAATACAGCACCAAGAAGATGCACAGCATAAAGGCGATATAATAGTTGGCAAGCAACGCATACGCAAGCGAAAGCACATAGGTTAAATATTTGCCCGTTTTCATCAGCCGTTCGAAGCCGTATACCACCAGCGGCAGCACCACCAGTACGTCCAGCCACATAATGTTCCACGAATACGCAAGCAGATACATCATCAGCGAGTACATCAGCGACACCGCGGGAATGCACAACGATTTTTTGCCGAACAGCTGCTGCACGCACAGCGCGAACATCGCGCCGCACAGCGCGTTTTTAATGAGTGTGATCAGCAAAATACCTTCTGCCAGCAAATGCTCGGGGAACGCGAGCAACAGCAAATTCAGCGGGCTGGCAAGATAATACGCGGCAAGCGACACGTAGTTGGCACCGAGGCCGACTTCAAAGTTGTACACCGACAGCTCGCCGCTTAAGATAGCGTCACGCAGCCCCGACAGCAGCGGCGCGTATTGGTGATGCATATCCACCATCATTGCCGACTTTTCACCGAACGGCCACATACCGATAAAGGAATAGGCCACGCACATAGCACCCAGCGACAACAGCCCCGACATCAGCGGATAGAACCATACGGGACGCTCGGCAGGCTTGTCCTGCGGCTCGCGCAGCGCTTCGCGTGATAAAATAAAGATCAGCACCGCAAGCAGCACCGCCACGCCGCCGCTGCACAGCGCCCGTTGCGCCATACCCGTTGCGGAGGACGTGTCCACCTGCATAAAGTTCCACAAACCAAAGAACCACAAGCTGCCGAAAACCACTGCCGCAAAGCACACTGACACGATCAACGGCATCCAAAGACGCGGAAACGACGCTTGAAAACGAGATTTCAAGTTATTCATACAGACTCTCCTTGCACGGAAAAGTTGCACGCGGCACGCAGCACGCGTATACGAATATTAGTATAACACACTCGCCCAAAAAGAGCAACAAAAAAGATGCGCAAAAAAGCCTTGACAAACCAAACCCGACAAGGTATAATAACCTATGCTGTTTTCGAGATGTAGCAGATTTCGGAAATTGCAAAACAGAATGCATATTATCGAGATGTAGCGCAGTTTGGTAGCGCGCTTCGTTCGGGACGAAGAGGCCGCAGGTTCGAATCCTGTCATCTCGACCAAATAAACTCCGATGACTTTTGTCAGCGGAGTTTATTTATTTTGCAAAAAGATGACAGGATTCGAAAGCCCGTGAAGAAAACGCCACGGTGTGGCGTTTTTAGGGCGTCGCGTTGCGCCGCCCTGACGGGCTGTACCGAAACTCATAAACGAGATCAAACTACCGCACTGTACAGTAACCTGTCATCTCGACCAAACGCGAATAATCCGAACCTCCGTCGAATGGGCGGTGGTTCGGATTTTCGTTTTTAATAGGCTGTTTAATTTTTAAGTCAAAAGCAAGCGGAGGTAGTTCACTACAGCGGTTCATAGTGAGTGTTTAGGCGGCTTTGGGGGGATGGGGGGTTGGTGTGAGAGGGATG
>JAZQTE010000216.1:0-2118 GCA_045630505.1 Acutalibacteraceae bacterium
GCCGAGGCGGCCGTTCTTTCGTTTGAGCTAACCTTTCCGCAAATGCGCTTTGCTGAAGGGGGCGGCTGTACGGGGCTTTTTGCCTACGGCCGTCAGCCGCTGATGCTGCTGCGTAATTGCCCCGTATCGGCTGTGGCGGGCTGCTCCTCTTGCCACGGCGACCGTTCGCTTACCGACCGTACGGGTACACAGTTTCCCGTGCGCTGTTCCGAGGGCTGCAGCGAGCTGCTTAATTCCGTTCCGCTGTATTTGGCCGACCGTTTATCCGAGCTGCCGTCGGTATCCTTCTTGTATTTGCATTTCACCGACGAACAGCCTGCGCAGGTGGCCGATATTTTAAAGGCCTATCGAGTGGGTGGCAAGCCCACGGGCGCCTTCACTCGTGGTTTGTACAAACGAGGTGTAGAATAACCGAAAGCCGCACGTTAGGTGCGGCTTTTTTAATGCTTGTCATAAACGCCTGCGGTCGTTCATACAAATGGTACAAACAATGTTGTGAGCGGAGGCAAGAAAAATGACAGCAAATAACAGCATATATCAAAGCATCGCCACCCGCACGGGCGGGGACATTTACATCGGTGTTGTGGGGCCGGTTCGCACGGGCAAATCCACCTTTATCAAGCAATTTATGGATACGCTTGTACTGCCCAATATCGACAGTGAATACAGCCGCGAAAGGGCCAAGGACGAATTGCCGCAATCCTCTGGCGGCCGCACCATTATGACGACTGAGCCGAAATTCATTCCCGAGCAGGCGGTGAATATCACGGTGAACGGCACGGCAGGAATGAACGTGCGTATGATCGATTGCGTTGGCTACGTAGTACCCTCGGCGCTTGGGTATATTGAAGAAAACGCGCCCCGTATGGTGAAAACTCCGTGGTTTGATGAAGAAGTCCCGTTTAATATGGCGGCAGAGGTTGGCACGCAAAAGGTGATCACGGAGCACTCTACCATCGGCTTGGTGATCACCACTGACGGCAGCATCACCGAAATTCCCCGTGCCGAATATGCCGAAGCAGAGGAACGCGTCATCCGTGAATTGCAATCGCTGGGAAAGCCGTTTGCGGTGTTACTCAATACCGTGAATCCGCACAGCGAAGAAACAACGGCGCTTTGCGCTTCGCTCAGCGAAACGTACGGCGTACCTGTGCGCCCCGTGAATTGCCTATCGATTGACGAGAATACCATCCGAGAGATTCTGGAAACCGTGCTGCTCGAATTTCCCGTGAACCGCATCGGCTTTAAGCTGCCGCCGTGGGTGATGGCACTCGAACGTGAACACCCCGTCCGTTGCTGCATTACGGAAACGGTGCGCACCGCAGTGCAGGGACTTTGTAAGCTGCGCCAGTTAAATGGCGTAGGCGAGCCGATTGCTGAATGCGAATACGTGTCGAACGCCGCGCTTTGCTGCATCGATCTCGGCAGCGGCAGCGGCGTGGTGGACGTGACGGTAAAGCCCGAGCTGTTCTATCGCGTGCTCAGCGAAACCACGGGCTTGCCGATTGCGGATGAGGGTGAACTGATGCGGTGTATGAACGAAATGGCCGCTATTTGCCGCCGCTACGATAAAATTAACACGGGGCTGGATCAAGTGGAGGCAACGGGCTACGGTATCGTGATGCCGTCGTTGGACGAAATGGCGCTCGACGAGCCCGAGATCATTAAGCAAAGCGGTCCTTACGGCGTTCGTCTGCGTGCCACCGCTCCGTCCATTCATTTGATGAAAGCGGATATCACCACCGAGGTGGCACCCATCGTCGGTTCGGAAAAGCAATCCGAAGAGCTGGTAAACTATTTGCTGCGTGAGTTTGAAAACGATCCCTCCAAAATTTGGGATTCCAATATTTTCGGCACGTCGCTGTACGGTCTTGTGAATGAAGGCTTGCACAATAAGCTGTACCGTATGCCGTCCGACGCCCGTTTGAAGCTGAAGGATACGGTGGAGCGCATTATCAACGACGGCTGCAACGGCCTGATTTGTATTATCGTTTAAGGGGGATGTTGTGGAAAAGAAGCCGCGGCGTTGGCCGCATTTAGCGGTACAAAGCGTGCTGTGCGCACTGGTGCTGTTGTTGGCACTGCTGCTTCGTGCGGTGGGCGGCGAGGCGTTTGTAC
>JAZQTE010000217.1:0-7797 GCA_045630505.1 Acutalibacteraceae bacterium
GCTTATCCCTCATACAGAACGAATTCAAATCCAAACGCTGGACAGGAGAAACATGATTCGCATTTACGATACAAAAATGCATAAGAAGATGGATCTTAAGACCTTAGAGCACGGTAAGGTAAAAATGTATGTGTGTGGCCCCACGGTGTACAACTACATTCACATCGGTAACGCGCGCCCGTTGTGCGTGTTCGATGTGCTGCGCCGCTATTTGGAATGGCGCGGCTACGACGTGCGTTTCGTGCAGAACTTCACGGATATCGACGATAAGATCATTCGCCGTGCCAACGAAGAAGGCACGGATTACGTTACCATTTCGGAACGGTATATCGATGAATTCTGGAAGGATGCCAAAGGCTTGGGCATTCGCGAAGCCACGGTACATCCGCGCGCCACGGAAAACATCGAAGAAATTATCGATATCGTGAAAACGCTGGAAGAAAAAGGCTATGCGTATCGTGCTGCTAACGGTGACGTGTATTTCCGCACCCGCAAGGATGAGGGCTACGGCAAGCTGTCGCATCAGCCGATCGACGATCTGGAATCGGGCGCACGCATCGGCGTGGGCGAAGAAAAGGAAGACGCACTGGACTTTGCGCTGTGGAAAGCGGCAAAGCCCGGCGAGCCGTTTTGGGCTTCGCCGTGGAGTGACGGCCGTCCCGGCTGGCATATTGAATGCTCGGCGATGGCGCGCCGCTATTTGGGCGAATCCATTGATATCCATTGCGGCGGCCAAGACCTGATCTTCCCGCACCACGAAAACGAGGTAGCCCAAAGCGAATGCTGCAACGGCGTGCCGTTTGCCCGCTATTGGATGCACAACGGTTACATCAACGTAGATAATAAAAAAATGTCGAAATCGCTCGGCAACTTCTTCACGGTGCGTGACGTGGCGGATAAGTTTGGCTATGAGCCGATCCGTTTCTTCCTCATTTCGTCTTCGTATCGCAGCCCCATCAACTATAACGACGAAAGCATTGAGCAGGCAAAAGCAGCGCTGGACCGCTTGTACAATTGCCGCGGTGGTTTGGAGTTTGCTCTTAAGAACGCAGCGCAGGGCGAAGCCTCCGAGGACGTAAAAGCCTTCTGCGACAAGCGCCGTGAACAGTTTATCACCGCGATGGACGACGATATGAATACCGCTGATGCCATTGCGGCACTGTTTGAGCTTGCCAAGGATTGCAATCTGATGATCGCAAACGACGCTCCTACTGCCGACAGCGTGGCACTGGCGCTGAAAACCTTTAACGAGCTTGCCGAGGTGCTTGGCCTTTTGTATGCACGCGCAGCCGAAGGTGACGACGACAGTGAGATCGAAGCGCTCATCGAAGCCCGTACGGCCGCCCGTGCTGCCAAGAACTGGGCAGAGTCCGATCGCATTCGCGACGAGCTTAAGGCTATGGGTATCGTAGTGGAGGATACGCCCCAAGGCGTGAAATGGCATCGCGCATAAGTGGTGGCAGGCAGGGCATACTACCCCGTGAAAAGGGGGAGATGCGATGTTTTCCAAGGCAGAATCCATTACGATGAAGCTGGACGGTGTGCACGACACCGCCACCCGTAAGGCGGCGGCACAAGTCATTAGGGAAATTGACGGTGTGCGTTCGGTAACGGTGAAAAACGATGCGGCTAACGTGTCGTTTTATCCAAGCAGAACCACGGTGTCGGAACTGACGAGTGCATTAGAATCCGCCGGTTTTTCCGTGATTTAAAAGTAAAGCGTATGCGTTTTCAAAAAACGCATACGCTTTTTTATTGCGTTGCGGATATTGCTGTAGTATAATAACAAAAAAGAGGTGTTGGCATTATGAAAAAACGGGTGACGGCGGCGGTGCTTTCGATACTGCTGTGCGTGTTATGGTTATTTCCCGTGGGTGCTGTCGGCGCAGCAGATCTAACGGTTACCGATATTTGGTGGACGGGGAACGACGGCCAAGTTGCTCCCGATACGGAGCTCACCTTTTCGATAACAGTGAAAAATGCAGGTACGGCGGCAAGTCAACCGTTTGCCGTGGAGCTGGCGTTTGGTACCGAAACCATTTTTCGTCTGGAGCATACCGCGGTGTTGGCCGCCGGCAGAACGGTAACGCTGAAAGCAGGCCCGTGGCGTGCTGCGGCAGGCGATCGCATGATCTCGGCCCGTGCGGATGCCGATGGCGTGATTGACGAGCTTAGTGAAAAGAACAATACGAAGCAGCGCAACTTGCGCGTAGCAAGCAATCGCTTGAGCCCTGCGCACAACGCCGATGCCGTGGCCGAGGCAGGAATGTTCGATCTAACGTTTAACGATGATTTTAACGATCTTTCGGGTATCGACACGGCCGCCACGGGCAGGGAAGGCTATAAATGGTATGTGAAGCGGCGTTGGTCGCAGAGTGATCTGACGACCAACGATTATTCCGCCAAGGACGGGATCTTAACACTCATCAGTCACGATAACCCCTATACGATCGGCGCTTCCACGGTGGATTGTGAAACGCACGTGGGCTATACCTTTAACAAAGGATATTTGGAGGCCAGACTGCGAATGCCGATCGTCACCTCCTCGGTGAACGAAAAAGCCAAAACGGCGATTTGGTCGGTACCATTGGAAAATTGGGGCGAGGGACTTTCTCACGGACGCTACGTGGAAGTGGACTGGTACGAGTATTTTGGTAACAATAAATACGGTATGACGCTGCACGATATGGAAGGCTCGGGAGATAACCAAAATTGGTACTCCTCTTCGGAAGGAATGAAGGCAGGCCTTGGCGACACCAAATGGCACGTGCTGGGCTGGCTGTGGGAAGAGGATTCCATTCGTATGTACTTAGACGGCGTAGAGGTAGTACGCCAAACGTGGGGTAAGGACGCCTTCCCAATACCGGCCAACAAGGTGCAAAAGGGTGAGATCCAATTTGATGGTGTGTTCGACGTGACCGATGCACAGAATATGATGCTGTTTATTGCAGGACGTGTGGATATGCCGTTGGAGCTGGATTACGTGCGTATTTGGCAAAAAGGTGGCAAGGCCACGGTAAAGCCGACTGTCACGACGGCCGTTACCACCACGAAAGCGGCGCCCGTTACCACGAAAACCACGGCAACCGTAACCACAACGGCAACGCAGGCGACGACGGTGCCTACCGCTGCCGAACGTGTAACCACGGTGGCAACGACAGCCGCTACCGTGGCAACGACAACGAAAGCAACCTCTCCCACGACCGTGACGGCGACGACGATGGTGCAGGAGGGAAATACCGAGCCTGCTACGTTTCCGTGGGCGGCGCTGCTACCCGTAGCGGCAGCCGTGATCATTGCGGCGGCACTTGTGGTGTGGCAGCTGCAAAAACGAGTAAAAAGGTGACGTGATGACGTATGAAGATTAAAGATTTGCTTTCCAAAGAAAAGCTCACGATGTCGTTCGAGGTGTTTCCGCCGAAAACCGAAAGCGGTTTCGACAGCGTAAAAACGGCAACCGAAGCAATTGCCGCTTTGCGCCCTGCTTATATGAGCGTAACCTACGGAGCCGGTGGCGGCACCAGCCGCTACACGCTGGATATTGCCAAAAACATTAAAGCACGGTACGGCGTGCCCACTCTGGCTCATTTAACCTGCGTATCCTCCACACGGGAAACGGTGCGCGAAAAGATTGCCGCCATTCGCGAGGCAGGCATCGAAAACGTGATGGCGCTTCGCGGCGATATTCCTGCCGAATTGGAAGGAGCTGACCGTTCGTGTTGGGATTACCGCTATGCGATCGATCTCATTCGCGAGCTGAAGGAAGCCGATCCCACTCTTTGCATCGGTGGGGCGTGCTATCCCGAGATCCATCCCGAGAGTGTTGATCAAAAAAACGATATCCGTTATTTAAAGGAAAAGGTAGATGCAGGTTGTGATTTTCTCACCACGCAAATGTTTTTCGATAACAACCTGCTGTATAACTTCCTCTATAAAATTCGCGAAGCAGGTATAACAGTGCCGGTGATTCCCGGTATTATGCCCATCACCAATGCGAACCAAGTGGCCAGAGCCATCAAGCTTTCGGGTTCGTTTATGCCGCAGCGGTTTAAAAGTCTGGTGGATAAATTCGGTCACAATCCTGCGGCAATGATGCAAGCAGGTATTGCCTATGCGACCGATCAAATTATCGATCTGTATGCCAACGGCATCACCAACGTGCACGTATATTCTATGAACAAGCCTCAGGTGGCGGCAAGCATCCTTCACAGCTTGTCGGATATTGTGGAACGATGAGCACGCTGCGTTGGAAACCGTTGGCCGCACCGCCGTATGACGAAACGGCAGCGTTACGCTATGCAGGCTGCCGTGAAGCGGATGAAGCCACGCTGTCGCTGCTGCGTGCGTGCCGTGACGAGCTGTTTTTGCAGACAAGGTACGACGTATGCTACACGGAGCTTGCCGTGAGCGTGCAGGGGGATGTCTGCTACGTGGGGACGATGATGCTGTACTCTGCCGATCTGGCGCGCTATTTATCGTCTTGCCGCCGTGCGGTGCTGTTTGCCGCCACGGTGGGGGTAGCTCCCGACCGTCTGATTGCTAAATACAACCGTGTATCTCCTGCACGGGCGGTGCTGATGCAAGCGCTGGGTGCCGAACGTGTGGAAGCACTGTGCGATGCATTTTGCGACACGCTTCACGGAGCGTTACCTTCGCGCTTTAGCCCCGGCTACGGAGATCTACCGCTTACCGTACAACGGGAGCTGTTTGCGGTGCTTCAGCCCGAAAAGGCCATTGGCGTATGTTTAAATGAAAGCTTGCTGATGTCGCCCACCAAATCGGTGACGGCGTTCGTGGGCATTAAAGGGTGAATATTATGAATTTCAAAGCGTTCTTACAACAGAATCTCGTGAGATTGGATGGTGGTATGGGCACGCTGCTGCAAGCGCGCGGCTTGGCAGCAGGTGAACGCCCCGAACGATGGAATCTTACGCACGCAGACGTGGTGACGGAAATACATCGCCAATATTACGATGCAGGCAGCCACGTGGTGTGCGCCAATACGTTTGGTGCCAACGTGCTGAAATTTGAGCGCAGCGAACTGGAAACGATTGTGGAGGCTGCCATTCGCAACGCCCGTGCGGCAGCGGTGCAAAGCACGGCAGTCGGCGAGAAATTCGTGGCGTTGGATATCGGCCCCACGGGGCGGTTGCTTGCACCGTTGGGCGATCTGGATTTTGAAGATGCCGTGGCGGTGTTTGCGGAAACGGTGAAGCTTGGCGTACGATACGGTGCCGATCTTATTATCATTGAAACGATGAACGACAGCTACGAAACCAAGGCGGCGGTGCTGGCGGCCAAGGAAAACAGCGATCTGCCGATCTTGGTGAGTAACGTGTATAACGAAGACGGCACGCTGATGACGGGGGCTTCGCCTGCCGCTATGGTGGCGTTGCTGGAAGGCCTCGGCGTGGATGCACTGGGAGCAAACTGCTCGCTGGGGCCCAAGCAGCTGCGCGGCGTGGCGAAGGAGCTGGTGGCACACGCTTCGGTGCCCGTGCTGCTCAAGCCCAACGCCGGCTTGCCGCATATAGAAAACGGCTGCACGGTGTTCGACGTTTCGGCAGAGGAATTTTCCTGCGACGTGGCCGCCTTGGTGAAAGACGGTGTGCGCGTGGTGGGCGGTTGCTGCGGCACCACGCCTGCGTATATTGCGGCGCTTACGGAGAAGATCCAAGCGGAACAGCCGATGCCTATTGTTCCCAAGGCCGAAACGGTGGTATCGTCCTATACGCATACCGTCACGTTTGGCAACGAGCCGATCCTTATCGGCGAGCGCATCAATCCCACGGGTAAGAAGCGGTTTAAGCAAGCGCTTGCGGAGCACGATATGGGGTATCTGCTGAACGAGGGACTCAAGCAGCAGGAAGCAGGCGTGCATATTTTAGACGTGAACGTAGGCTTGCCCGAAATTGACGAAGCAGCGATGCTGAAGGAAGCGGTGTGCGAGCTGCAAGCGGTAACGAATTTGCCGCTCCAGATCGACACGGCCAACGTTTCGGCAATGGAGGCGGCGCTGCGCCGTGTGAACGGCAAGCCGATGATCAATTCGGTGAACGGCAAGGCGGAAAGTATGGCCGCGGTGTTCCCACTGGCCAAAAAATACGGAGGCGTTGTCGTAGCGCTCGCGCTGGATGAAAGCGGTATTCCTGCCACGGCCGACGAGCGTTTGGCGATTGCGCGGCGCATTTTAGAAACGGCGGCGGAATACGGTATCGACAAAAAAGATATCATTTTCGACACGCTGGCAATGACGGTGAGCGCCGATCCCACGGCGGCCGGCGTTACGTTAGAAGCACTGCGCCGCATTCGTGAGGAGCTTGGTTGTCACACGTCGCTTGGCGTTTCCAACGTATCGTTTGGCTTGCCCGTGCGTGATGCCGTGAATGGCACGTTTTTCACGATGGCGCTCACGAACGGATTGTCGGCTGCCATTATGAATCCGTATTCGCAGGATATGCGCAAGGCGTATTATGCGTATCGGGCACTGAAGGGCTTCGACACGAATTGTGAGGCGTATATTCGCGAAGCGGCTTCGTTTGCCGTGGCTGCAGCGGCAACACCCGTACAGACGGCCACGGAGGAAGGTCGCAGTGCGTTGCAAGGCGCCATTGTAAAAGGCTTGCAGGAGCAGGCAGGGGCGATCACCGCTGAATTGCTGAAAACCACGGCGCCGCTTGATATCGTGAACAACGAGATCATTCCCGCGCTGAATATCGTGGGCGAGGGCTACGAAAAGAAGACGGTGTATTTGCCGCAGCTGCTGATGAGCGCCGAAGCGGCCAAGCAGGCGTTTGAGAGTATTAAGCTCGCACTGCCGAGTGACACGGCGGCCGCCAAGGGTACATTCGTGCTGGCGACGGTGCAGGGAGATATTCACGATATCGGCAAAAATATCGTGCGGCTGCTGCTTGAAAACTACGGCTACAACGTGGTGGATCTGGGGCGCGACATAGCACCCGAAGCGGTGCTGGCCGCCGTGACAGAGCATCACGCTGCCGTGGCAGGGCTCAGCGCGCTGATGACTACCACGGTACCGGCAATGGAGGATACCGTGAAGCTGCTGCACGAGCAAGCCCCGTGGTGCAAGGTGATCGTGGGCGGCGCGGTGCTTACACAAGCGTATGCCGATGCCATCGGTGCCGATAAATACGGCCGCGATGCGATGGAGGCCGTACGCTACGCCGAAGAAGTGATTGGATAAGGATAGTAAAAAAGATGCACGAATGGTTCGTGCATCTTTTTTTATGACGATAATTTACGCCGCAGCTCACGCAGAATGCTGCGCTCGCGGCGGGAAACCTGCACTTGTGTCATGCCCAAGATCTCGGCGGTATGCTGTTGCGTTTTGCGTTGGTAATACCGCAGCTTGATAAGCGAGCGATCGTCCTCGGGCAGGGCGGCAAGCACCTGCTGCAGCGCCAAACGGTTGGTAATGGCTTCGTCGGGGCCTTCAACGGGGACGGCGATCTCGTCACCGTCGGCTTCCTCGTCGTTGCGGGTGAGCGAGAGGGCAGGCAGGGCGGCGCCCAGCGCGTCCACTACCTGCTCGCGTTCCAGCCCCAAGGCTTCGGCCAATTCGCCCACGGAGGGCTCACGTCCGTGCTGCATTTGAAAGGTATCCCGTTCCTTTACAACGCGCATCGAAAGCTCTTTGAGCGAGCGGCTGACCTTCACGGTGCCGCCGTCGCGAAACAAGCGGCGGATCTCACCCAAAATAACGGGCACGGCATAGGTGGAGAGGCGCAGGCCACGCGAAGCGTCAAACCCGTCTACCGCCTTTACAAGGCCGATGCA
>JAZQTE010000218.1:0-2758 GCA_045630505.1 Acutalibacteraceae bacterium
GTGATCGGTGATGGCAAGGAAATGATACCCGTGCCCTTTAAACCAAGCCTTCAGCTCCTCGGGCGTTTGGTTTCCGTCCGACCGTGTGCTGTGGCAATGCATATTTCCTTTGTAATACGCCTTTTCGGTGCTTAATAATTGCTTTTTCATACTCATTCCTCCGTAAATAATGCTGTGGAAAGATAACGGTCACCCGTATCGGGCAAGAGTACCACTACGGTTTTTCCTTGATTTTCGGGCCGAGCCGCCACTGCGAGAGCAGCGTGCAACGCCGCACCCGACGAGATTCCCACGAGGGCGCCTTCCTCACGAGCCATACGGCGTGCGGCAGTATAAGCCTCCTCGGTGGTAACGGGGATGATCTCATCCAGCAGCTTTGTATCCAAAACATCGGGGACAAAGCCGGCACCGATGCCTTGGAGGCCGTGTGCTCCGGCAGGTTTCCCCGATAAAACGGCCGAATCAGCAGGCTCCACACCGACGATACGCACGGCGGGATTTTGCTTTTTCAAATACCGCCCCACACCTGTAACGGTGCCGCCGGTACCAACGCCGGCCACGAAGATATCCACCGTGCCGTTCGTATCCCTCCAAATTTCGGGGCCGGTGGTGTTTTCGTGTGCTGCGGGATTGGAGGGGTTTACAAATTGCCCTGCCACCAAGCTGTTTGGTATGGCGTGGGCGAGCTCTTCGGCTTTGGCAATGGCACCTGCCATTCCCTCGGCACCCGGTGTCAGCACCACGTCGGCACCGTAGGCAGCCGCGAGCTTGCGGCGTTCTACCGACATCGTGTCGGGCATAACCAATATGAGAGAATATCCTCTGGCAGCAGACACGGCGGCTAAGCCGATGCCCGTGTTACCGCTGGTAGGCTCAATGATGGTTGCACCGGCACACAACCGTCCGTCGGCTTCTGCATCGTTTATCATCTGCAGCGCCACACGGTCTTTTACCGAACCGGCCGGATTAAGATATTCAAGCTTTGCAAGAACCGTTGCCGACAAGCCTTTTCCCAGACGAGTCAGCTCCAACAAGGGGGTGTTACCGATTAACTGATCGATCGACGTATACGCCATCGCTATCACTCCTTAACACTGTTAGTGTATCACTTTTTTGCACAAACTGTCAACGGCGGCAGGGGAGAATGTGAACAAATCTTAAAAAATTTCCGTTTCCTATTGCAAAAAGAAGCAAAAGAACGCATAATGATGTGTACGAGAAAAGAAAGGAAGACGCTATAGTATGCTCGAATTGCGTAACATAATTAAAGAATATCCTTCCGGCTCTGAAACGGTGCACGCTCTAAAGGGCGTATCGCTTAAATTTCGTGACAGCGAATTTGTATCTATCTTAGGCCCGTCGGGCTGCGGAAAGACCACGATGCTGAATATTATCGGCGGTCTTGATAAGTACAACGGAGGCGATCTGCTGATCAACGGTATCTCCACCGACCGCTATAACGACCGCGATTGGGATACCTACCGTAACCATTCGATCGGCTTCGTGTTTCAAAGCTATCACCTCATTCCGCACCAAAGCGTGCTGCAAAACGTGGAGCTGGCGCTCACGTTGTCGGGCGTGTCCAAGGCGGAACGCCGCCGTCGCGCCAAGCAGGCACTCGAAGCCGTGGGTTTGGGCGATCAGCTCAAAAAGAAGCCCGGCGAAATGTCGGGCGGCCAAATGCAACGCGTGGCCATTGCACGTGCCATCGTGAACGATCCCGATATCATTTTGGCCGACGAACCCACGGGCGCGTTGGACAGCGAAACCAGCGTGCAGGTGATGGAGATTCTTAAAGAGATTTCTCACGACCGTTTGGTGATAATGGTGACGCACAATCCCGAATTGGCCGAGCAATATTCCACGCGTATCGTGCGTATGCTCGACGGTCAAATCACGGGGGACAGCGATCCGTATACCGAAGAAAAAGAGATACCCGAAGAAACCGTATCGCCTCGCAAGCAAAAGAAACCGTCGATGTCGCTGTTTACGGCCTTCGGCTTGTCGCTGAAAAACTTAATTACCAAAAAGGGCCGCACGATGCTCACAGCCTTTGCAGGCAGCATCGGCATTATCGGTATTGCCCTCATCTATGCCGTTTCCAACGGTATGACGGCGTATATCAATACCGTGCAGGAGGATACGCTGGCATCGTATCCGCTCACACTGGAGCAGCAGCATATGGATATCGGTACGCTGATGTCCACCTTTATCGGTGCGGCGCAAGCCGGTGACGATCACGGCAAGGATGCCGTGTACGAAAAGCCCGTGCTGCACGATCTGGTGAACGCACTGAATTCGGTGGATGCCCACGAAAATGACCTGAAATCGTTTAAGATTTGGTTGGAAGAGCAGCGAGCCAACGAAGAAAGCGTGCTGCATTCTGCGGTGAGCGGCGTACAGTATACGTACGATATGGATCTGCTCGTGTACACCAAGGCAACCGACGGCACGATTTTGCATTCCGATACGCAAGAGCTGATGAATACGCTGCTTGCTCGCTATTTTGGCGAAAGCTTTGCCGAAAGCAACAACACGATGACGCAGAGCATGACGACGATGATGCCCGGTTCTATGATGCCCGGCAGCGTGCTGTGGCAGGAAATTTTGTCGGGCGATAACGGTGATCTTGTCAGCCCGCTTCTCAAAAAACAATACGACGTGGTGTACGGCGCGTGGCCGAATTCGTATAACGAGATCGTGCTGGTGGTAGACGAAAATAACGAGATCGACGATATGGCGCTGTATGCGTTAGGAC
>JAZQTE010000219.1:0-5356 GCA_045630505.1 Acutalibacteraceae bacterium
GTCGATAATGCGAACCATATCGCCGACGGTGTAGTTGATTTCGACGGGATGCTTTTCAACGCCAAGCGCAGCCACTTCTTCTTCGGTGAGCGGCGTGGGCTTACCGTTGGGGCCGACAAAACCGGTGCAACCGCGCGTGTTACGCACGACGAACCACGATTCGTCGGTCATGACCATCTTCACGAGGACGTAGCTGGGAAACAGCTTTCGTTCCACCTCGCGCTTTTGGCCGTCTTTGATTTCGGTGACCGTTTCGGTCGGAATCGAAATCTCGTGAATCCAATCTTGGAGTTTACGGTTTTCCACGATTTTCTCCAAGTTGGTGGCTACCTTATTCTCATATCCGGAATAGGTGTGGACTACATACCATTTTGCTTCGCCTGCCATGTGTCCTCCTCCCCGATCAGCCCAGCAACAGTTTGATCAATTGGCCCAGACCGAGATCGATCAGGCAAATGATCACGCCCATGATGGCGCACATCGCGAGCGTAACCGCCGTGTTGCGGGAAGTCGCAGCCAGTGTAGGCCAGGTGATCTTGCGGAACTCGCCCTTCAAGTCACGGAAGAACTTAATGCCCTTTGCGCTGGTTTTGTCTGCCTCGCCGTTCTTGGCCATACGAACCTTGCCGACGATAAACAGCACCAAGCCAACGATGACGAGGACGATCCCCAGATAGAACGCTACCTTCTGACCGGTGAGATTCTCCGGTGCGAAGAAGCGAGCCACCCAAGGGCCGAAGCCCAAGGACTTGATGGCACCGAACACATCCAGATTACTGAGAAAGGTTACCAGAGCAGACAGGGCTCCGGCGATCATCAAGATGATACCCCAAAAAAACATAGCTTTCTGCTCCCTTCCCCTGCCTTACTTCGTTTCGCGATGCACAGTGTGCTTACGGCAGAAGCGGCAGTACTTGTTCATTTCCAGTCTGTCCGGATCGTTCTTCTTGTTCTTCATCGTGTTGTAGTTGCGTTGCTTACATTCCGTGCAAGCCAGTGTGATTTTCACTCTCATAACGGCACCTCCGATATTTCCCAAACGGGTTTATTGAGCCTCCCTCAGGGATTTTCTCTGTTCCTAAAAATAGGCACAAAAAAATAAACCCCTTTTGAGGTACATACACTATATCACAGTTTACGGTCAAGGTCAAGCCTTTTTTTGAAAAAATTTCAAAGTTTCGTCCGAAGCCGCTTTTCGCAGCTTCGGACGAAACGCATTCCTTATTCGAACCATTTATCAGCAATGCTTTTTTCGTAGCATTCAAACTCAAAATCTTCCACGTAATCCAAGTGGCGCAGCTTCCAACGGATATGCTCGGCGTCGGTGATATATTCCATACTCGGCTCCCAGCCAAGGCGGGAATCCTTTTCCACGAACTCGATGGCGCGTTCCGCATTGGCGCGTTCCGCCTTGGCGATCGCGCGCAAAACAGCAAGCTGCTCTTTTACCTGCTCGCGGCTTTCCGCCGATCCCGCTTTTCCCTTGGCGAGATACCACTGCTTTGCGTGAATACCGGTAACGACGCAGCAAACGATATACTCACCCAAGTTTATGAGATATTCCAGCTCTTCGTTCGGGGACGCGATCGATTTCAGCAACGCCAAACCGTCCTCCATAAATTGCTTCATCTTTTGCAGCGAACGGATCTCACCCGGTGCGCGCAAAACGGGCCATTCGCCGCGGCCGCTGGGCAAGCCGAATACGGGCGAATAATCCGAAGGATAATGCAAATCCAGAATCTTATTACCGAAATGCGCATACGGAACGGTATTCGGCTTCACGGCACGAATCAAGCATAACGGATAGGAAGGGCCCACACGGAACGAGCCGTATTGGTCGGCATCCGTGGGCGTATAGTGACGAATCGCGTCGCTCCACAGCTTGAGTGCTTCGCAAACGGTGCCTACGTTTTCCGTGCCGTAACGAGCTGCGGCAATTGCCTCCATCTCTGCTTCGGACGATACGGTTTCGGCAATAAAGCAGCGCTTCGCCAAATCCGTAACGTGCGACGGGAACACACCGTAGTGGTGCGATTCCATTACACCGCACAAGCCGTACTTGTCGTGCATCTCGCGCATATTGTTATAACGGCGCATCCACTGATACGGCATCGGCTCGTACGGAATGGTACCCATATCCCACGACATACCGCCGCTGTTAGCTTGCGTGTATAAGCGAATACCGCGTTCCTTGGCAGCCTTCGCCTCGGAGAGGAAATATTCACCGGGGCCTTCAAATGCCAACGTATAGTCGGCCGTGGTTTGCACAAAGCCGTCCATCTTGTACGATTCAAACATTTCGAACGTTGCCATCAAGCTGATATCGGTGGGCAGTGAACGAATCAAGCGCACACGTTCTTCCTCGGCTACGTTGCCCCAGTTGTACGTCCAGAACACGATGTCGGCATCCGGCTTATGATTATATACAGCCTTCTTCACCGCCTCCAGCCACACGGGGTAGTCCTCGCACGGCCAAAAGCCGGGACGCGGCTTGGTATACGGAATACCGTCGCCTCCGTAAAATTTATTCACGGGAGCCACCTTGGGATCCTTGCTGGGGAATCCAACCGATTCGCCTACCAGCACAAGGCCCTTAAAACCGGGGCAAGCTTCAAACAGCTTGCCGTACAGACCGTCGTAATACGCAGCACCTGCTTCGCCCTCGGGGCTCTGCTCGCTCCTCATATAGCTGTACGCGTACACGTCCAAGCCGTAGCGATTGGCGCGCGCAATCAGTTCGTTGAAATCCAAGAAGCCCGAGGGCGTCATATTGACACCCTTAACAAAGATCAGAATGGCATCCATACCGGCGTGGGCAATCGCCGACAAATGTTCGTTGGGATACCAGTCCAGCGCGTAGCCCGAATGCACCATACGGGGCGAGAACAGATAGGTGTGGCGGAGCTCCTCTTTTTTTATAAACGGCGCGTGGCGCGTATTCATACAGTCCTCTAAACAATACAGACCTTGCGCTACACCACGCTCGTTTTTACCCGTAACGGTAATGCCGTCCCCCACCGTGATAACGTAATCCTCAGATTGAGTTGCATCCACCGACAGCACGATGGCTTTTTCGTTCAGCTGTTCTTCGGTCACCATCACGGAAACCTTCATACTCACAAGCAAGTAATCTTGAAAATCCTGCGCTGCCACCAGCGCCACTTCACCGCAGCGCGGCGGCAGAACCACTTGCCAGCCGTTTTCAAGCGCGATCTCATCGGCAGCAGGTACCGCGGTTTTATCCAAGCGGTCATTGCGATGGATCACACGCATACGGTCACGGAATTGATAGTTTTTTTCTACTTTTAACATTCGGAACCCTCCTCATATCAACTCATCAACGAAAACAAATTCATACCCGTTTTTCTTTTCAGCATCTTTAGAAATAGATTGTTAAGCAAGCGTTTCGGACGTTGCTGCGCTACGCCCCCCAAATCACTTTCTTTATACCACACTTTTTTTCATTCTGCAATCGCCAAATACAAAATACACGAAATATGACAACATATTGTCGTTGTTTTTGCTAAACCGTTAATTTTATAAAACACTTTTTTCACGCATATACTCTTATTGCGCATTGATTTTTATAAAGTTTTATGATATGCTTTATTTAATTATGGTAAAAAGGGGGATACCGCTGTGGAAATCAACGTAAACGGCTTGCGCGTTCACTATATCGACCAAGGTGTTGGCACGCAAACCGTGCTGTTGCTTCACGGCTGGGGCGTGGACGGTAGTATTTATCATCTCATTACCGACCATCTTTCCTCCTATTGCCGTGTAATCGTTCCCGATCTTCCCGGCTTCGGCCGCACGGAAGAACCCCCTGCCCCGTGGTCGCCCGCGCAGTACGGCGATTTTGTGCTGGAATTCTGCAAGCAGCTCGGACTTGCGGAGGTTATCGCCTTCGGCCATTCCAACGGTGGGCGCATTTGGCTGGAGCTCCTCTCCCGTCCCGCTTGTCCGTTAACCGTTCGCAAAGCGGTGTTAACGGGCTGCGCAGGCTTACCCGTCAAGCATTCCCTATCTTATTACGTACGCGTATATACCTTTAAAACACTCAAGACGCTCTTCTCGCTGCCGGGTATTAAGCAATTGTTTCCGCACGCCGTGGAAAAAGCGCGCAGCAAATTCGGTTCTTCCGATTATCGGCAAGCCAGCTCCGTAATGCGGCAAAGCATGGTGCTGGCGTTAAAAGAGGATTACACCGAACGGCTAAAAACCGTGCACGCCTCTACCCTGCTGCTTTGGGGCAAAAACGATACCGCTACACCGCTGTATAACGGCAGGATTATGGAAAAATCCATTCCCGATGCAGGGTTGGTAGAACTCGACGGCGGCCACTACGCCTTTGCCGAGCAATTTCCGCAATGCCGCCGTGTATTAGACGCCTTTTTAAAGGAGAAATGAGTATGCTTAAACTCGCTATGTTGGTAGCGGCTGCCACTGCATTCGTGGTACAATCGCTGTACTTTGTACACATGCTGCAGCTCAATTCCTACCGTCCCGAACGCTACCGCAAATGGTGCCGCGAAAACGAAAGCCGCTTGGTAACGTGGCGGCGCTTGCTTCCTGCACTCATCGTCGCGGCTATGTGGCTGCCTACGGCGTGGTGCTTTGCCGTTTCGGCCGTCATACTGTTGCTCACCGCCTTGCTGAACATTCCCAAAAAGGCGAAAAATCCGCTCGTATACACGCTCCGTGTAAAACGCTTGTTAGCAGCTATGTACGTTTTATACGCTGCCGTATTGACCGGCTGTTATTTCCTGTCACCGTTGCGTGCATCAGGGCTCGTAGCAATTTTGTCGCTGCTGCCGTGGCTGTGGGTGGGGCTTGTAAACCGTCTGATGCTCCCGTTGGAAAACCACATTAACAACGGCTTTGTAAAAGACGCTCGCCACCGTTTGGAAGAAATGCCGGAGCTTACGGTGATCGGTATCACGGGCAGCTACGGCAAAACCAGCACAAAAAATTTCCTTCACGCACTTCTTTCCGTAAAATATAACGTGCTGATGACACCCGAAAGCTACAACACCACGATGGGCGTGGTGCGCACCATTCGCGAGCGATTGAAGCCGTCGCACGATATCTTTTTGGCGGAGATGGGTGCCAAAAACGTGGGTGATATCCGTGAGATCTGCGATCTGGTATCTCCCAAATACGGCGTACTCACCTCGGTGGGCGAACAGCATCTCGAAACCTTTGGCTCTCTGCAAAACATCGTTGCCACCAAATTCGAATTGGCCGACGCTTTACCTGCCGACGGTTTGCTGTTTGCCAACGTTGATAACGAGCACATCGTTAAACGGCTGGAAAGCAAAGCCCCTGCCTGCCCCACCGTGGGTTACGGCTTGCA
>JAZQTE010000220.1:0-3762 GCA_045630505.1 Acutalibacteraceae bacterium
ACATGGCTACGATCCGACTTCGTTCGACGTCGATCAGTTTATTGCGGATATCGACGAAATGCAGAAGACCAAGAAATCCTTGGTGATCGCGGTTTCGGAGGGCATTAAGCTGGCCGACGGCCGCTACGTGTGCGAGTTGGCGGCAGAGGACGTTACCGCCGACGTGTTCGGACATAAGAATTTAACGGGTACGGCGCAATATTTGAGCCGCCGCGTGGGCGAGGCGCTTGGCACGAAAACGCGTGCGGTGGAGCTGTCCACCCTGCAGCGCTGCGCGAGCCATATTGCCAGCTACACCGATATTGAAGAAGCCTTTATGGCAGGTGCCGCCGCGGCCAAAGCGGCTGCCGAGGGGCAAACGGGTGTGATGATCGCACTCAAGCGCCTTGCGAACACGCCGTATCAGTGCGTCACCGAAGCGCACGATATTCACGCTGTGGCAAACTTAGAAAAAACGGTGCCGCTCGAATGGATCAACGAATCTCGCACCGATCTGTTGCCCGCCTTCCACGAATATGCCCGTCCGCTGATTCAAGGCGAACCGTCGCAGCTGTACGTTGACGGCCTCCCACGGCATATTTACAGAAAATAAATGACACAACGCACCGTTCATCGAACGGTGCGTTGTTGTTTGTGCAGGTCGAATGTATTTTTGTAGGGGAGGGGTTCCATCCCCTCCCGCCCAAGCCCATTACGGGCCGTCGTGGGCGCCGGCCCCTACGATCTCGAGGGGGGCGAGGTTATGTGATGCCGATTTTTAATTGATAATTTCATAATCAAAAGAATGAGTGCTGTTAGCTCGTTCTGCTTTGTTTCTTTCCAATATTTCGTTCATTTTTTCGAGCTGTTTCTCGAGTTCGCTCGGCAAAGTGTTTTTGCCTTTGATAATCACTTTATCGGCATCGCATTCACTCCAAAGCAAGTCCCAAAATGCGCTCCAGCTTTTTCCGTACCATTCGGGGAAGTTGAATGCTATGCGTATTTTTTCATGCACCTCGGATAAGTATTTACACCCCGTCAAATCCAATTCGATTATTTTCATAGAGTTTCCTCCTTATATGATTTCATAGAAAGTTTGGTAATGATCGTACAGCGACAATTCGGGTGTATAGGAGGTTCGGGATAAGGCTGCTCGGTAGTTAGCCAAATCTTTCTCTCCTCTCACAGTATACCATCTTTAGCGCAAAAGTACAGTTGAAATTCGTGTACAGGTTGCGTGTTGCTATTTGTTGCTGCGAAGAGTATACCACATCACAACCGGACACTTTCAAGACACCTTGTTCAACTTTTTAAATATTTTCGCACGTCTGGAATGAGAAGGAGGTAATTTGCGGCGGTTATGAACGCTTGCGGTGAAACAAGGCTTCCCACCATTCCACGATTTTGAAGCGAACGGCGTAGCGTGGGGTGGAGAGTACGGCGCATTGGCCGCTTGTGAGCACGTCCTCGGCGGTGGGGGCCTTGGTGGCGGCGGATACGCACAGCGGCGGATACAGCACGCACCACCAGTTGCGGCCTGCGCCGTCACCGATGGTGATGCGCAGGGTATCGTATACACCGGCAGGGTAGGTGCCGACGTCGTATTCGCGCGTGGTGAAATAGTCGGTTGTCAATTCGGCGGTGACGGGCAGGGAATAGCCTTCGCTTGCAATGCACGCTTCGGCGGCGGCTTGCAATGCGGGCAGATTTTCCTGCAGGCAGGAAAGCACGGCGGTGCGGTCGGTGATGCCGTTTAGTAATGCGGCGGCTTGCTCGGACACAGCATCGCGCACCTTGAGCTTGGGCGCTTGCTGGGCAGGGGAGTTATCGTGCGCAGGCACGTGCAGACGCACCACGCGGCTGCGAATGCCTGCGCTGCTCCCTGCAAAGGTGAGTACGGGAACGAGCAGGCACATAAGCGCCGCCGCTGCGGCGAGCTTTACGGTTTGTTTCATAAGGACACACCCTTTCGCCGTGAGTATGGGCTGGTGGTGGCAATTTATGCGCAAGAATTCGTGCGCAACACAGCGGGTGGGGAAGGTCTCGCCGCGAGTGCCGCTTCGCTACTCGCCCCTACAACCCAAAACCCGCATCGTAGGGGAGCCGTTTCGGCTCCCGCCAAAATTTGCACAAACCTTGCGGGAGGGCACGGAGGCCCTCCCCTACATTCTTCGTTCGTGTTCGTAGGGGAGAGGTTCCACCCTCTCCCGTCATAATCCGCACAAGCACAAACCCGCCCCTACGGATAGCCCTCGAAATTGCGTAAATCATTACGGGCTGTCGAGGCGCCAGCCCCTACACTCCCAAACCGCCCCTACGGTTCTAAACCAGCCACTACAATCTTATTGTGCGTTTTACAAACAAAAAAGCAACGGTACCGAGGTTTCGGTACCGTTGCTTGTGTTTTATTCTTCGGGGCGCTCCCAGTTGTGCCAGACGTTTTGCACGTCGTCGTTATCTTCCAGCGCATCGAGCAATTTTTCCATTTTTACAATGGCGTCTTCGTCGGTGATTTCGGAATACACGTCGGGCACCATTTCCACCTCGGCGGAAACGAAGGTGTAGCCCTTTTCCTCCAGCGCTTCGCGCACGGCGGAGAAATCGTCCGGTTCGGTGGTGATCTCGAACACGTCTTCGTCGGCCGCGAAATCGGCGGCGCCGGCTTCGAGCGCATCCTCCATCACTTGGTCTTCATCGCGGCCTTCGGCTTCGATGACCAGCACACCCTTTTGGTTAAACATAAAGCTGACGCAGCCCGTTTGGCCGAGGTTGCCGCCGAACTTATCGAAATAATGGCGGATATCGGCGGCGGTGCGGTTGCGGTTATCGGTGAGCGTTTCCACGATCACGGCGATGCCGCAGGGGCCGTAGCCTTCGTATTGCAGGGCTTCGTAGTTATCGGCGTTGCCTTCGCCTGCAGCCTTTTTGATGATGCGTTCGATGTTATCGTTCGGCACGTTGTTGGCCTTGGCCTTGGCGATCGCATCCTTCAGCTTGGAGTTGGAAGCAGGATCGGCGCTGCCGCCTTCTTTAACGGCTACCGCGATCTCGCGCCCCATCTTGGTGAAGATCTTGGCTTTTTGGCCGTCCGTCTTCTCTTTTTTGCGTTTAATATTGTTCCACTTGGAATGTCCCGACATGGATATAACTTCCTTTCAGTAAAGTACAGCGACCAGTATACCACAAATATTTGTGCTATGCAAGTGTTTTTCTCTCTTGACATTCCCGTAAAATAAGATACAATTATAGTGAGGAAAATTTGGGGTTAAACCCCCCGTAAAAACAGTAAAGGGTGAACAGTATGCATGAAGTATTAAAGAAGATCGAAGCGATCGGTATCGTTCCCGTTGTGAAGATCGACCGTGCAGAAGACGCAGTGCCGCTGGCACAAGCGCTTATCAACGGCGGTCTGCCCTGCGCCGAGGTTACGTTCCGCACCGATGCGGCGGCGGATGCCATTGCGGCTATGACCAAGGCTTTCCCCGAAATGCTGGTAGGTGCCGGTACGGTGCTTACGCCCGAGCAGGCCGACGAAGCCGTGGCTGCCGGTGCAAAATTTATCGTGAGCCCCGGCCTTAACCCTGCCGTGGTGAAGCATTGCGTGGAAAAGGGCTATCCCATCACCCCCGGTGTTGCCACCCCCGGTGAAGTGGAAATTGCGTTGTCGTTCGGCTTGGAGGTCGTGAAATTCTTCCCTGCAGAAGCGGCAGGCGGTCTGGCAATGATCAAAGCCATGTCGGCTCCCTACGGCAAGCTGAAGTTTATGCCCACGGGCGGCATCAG
>JAZQTE010000221.1:0-5309 GCA_045630505.1 Acutalibacteraceae bacterium
GAACGACACGCACCTCGATACCAAGCTCGCCGCACAGCTGCTTGAGTGTTTCAACATTTCCTGCTCCGTTTTTACCGAAGTGAAAATTATAGCCGCAGCAAACCACCTGCGCGTGCAGCTGCGCGTGCAAAATTTCCCGCACGAATTGCTCGGGAGATTTTTCCCGCACGACGCCAAACGGCACGGATAACCATTCATCGACACCCAGTGTTTCCGCCAAGGCCTCTTCGCGAGCATCGGTGCATAAGCGGCCGCCCGATTTGGGAACGCCGCACAACGACAGCACCGTAACGGTGGGGCAACAGCCGCCTGCCGCCGCTTGCACGTTGCGAGCCGCCGCAATCACTGCACGATGACCGATATGCAAGCCATCAAACACACCGAGTGCCACCGAACGGCGCACGTCGGCCAATTTGTTATGCGGTATCCACTGTTTCTTTTGCACGGAAATCCCCCTCTCTTTTGGTTTACGGGTGACAGTATATCATACAGATTCAGAAAATAAAAGAGGTTTACAAAAAAGACACACAAAAAACACAAAACTTTTTTATAGTAATAGTGTGTGTAATTCTACCATCTTAAAGAAAGGATGTATTCCTATGATCGAAGTACAGAATCTTACGAAACGGTACGGATCGCACTGCGCGGTAAACGACATCAGTTTCCGTGTAGAAGAGGGCGAGATCTTGGGTTTTCTTGGGCCGAACGGTGCAGGTAAATCCACCACGATGAATATCCTTACGGGGTATTTGTCTGCCACCTCCGGTGCGGTGCGTATCAACGGGCACGACGTTTTGGAGGAGCCCAACGAAGCCAAAGCCAGTATCGGGTATCTGCCCGAGCAGCCGCCGCTCTATTTGGATATGACGGTGCGTGAATATTTGGATTTCGTGTACGACCTCAAAAAATGCAAGCTCAACCGCCGCAAGCATATTGCGGAGGTGTGCCGCCTGATGCACATTGAAAACGTGTACGGTCGTCTTATTAAAAACCTCTCCAAAGGTTATCGTCAGCGCGTAGGCTTTGCGCAAGCCCTTATCGGCAATCCGCCCGTGCTGATTTTGGACGAGCCGACGGTCGGCCTCGATCCCAAGCAGATCATCGAAATCCGCACGCTGATTAAAAACCTCGGCAAGCACCACACGGTAATCTTGTCTTCGCACATTCTGCCCGAGGTTGAAGCCGTGTGTGACCGTATCGTCATCATCAATAACGGCGAGATCGTAGCCGATAACACCGCCGATAATCTGTCGGCACAATTCTCGGCCGACCGCCGTTTGCTGGCTCGCATTGCCGGCGATGAACAGCGTGTGTTCTCGCTGCTGAAGCACCTGCCCGGTGTAGCAAACGTTACCACCTGCGGCACCAAGGAGCCCGGCGTTGTGGAATATGCCATTGAGCCTGAGGACGGCGCCGATTTCCGCCGCGCATTGTTCACGGCACTGGCAAAGGAAGGCTTCCCGCTGCTGGGACTTAAGTCGATGGAAATGACGCTGGAAGAAGTGTTTATCTCGCTCACTCGTGAGCAACTACCCCAAGGCAGAGGAGGGAAACAATAATGGCCGCTATTTTTAAACGTGAATTTAAAGCCTATTTCACATCACCCATCGGATATTGCGTGCTGGCTATTCTGTTTGGACTGACGGGCTTTTTCTTCGTAGCTTACAACGTTACCTACTACACGCCCGATTTAACCCCGATGTTCCAAGAACTGCAAACGTATATGATGATCTTGGTGCTCCCGATCCTGACGATGCGCTTGATGAGTGACGATAAGCGCCAAAAAACCGATCAGATCCTGCTCACCTCCCCCGTGAGCCTCACGGGAATCGTTACGGGCAAATATTTGGCGGCCATGCTGCTGTTTGCCATCGGTTGTTCGATGACGCTGGTGTGCGCTGTAATCGTCGCATTCCAAACCACACCCGACTGGCTGGTCATCTTCGGCAACTATATCGGCCTGCTCCTTAACGGCGGCTTGGTGATCGCGATCGGTCTTCTCATCTCCAGCTTAACGGAGAGCCAGTTCATCGCCGCGCTCGGCAGCTTTATCGCTTCGCTGATGCTGCTTTTGCTGGATAATCTGAAAACGATTTTTAACAGCTCGCTCGTGAACACCGTGGTAGATTTCTTGTCTGTTAACCAACGCTACGCCAGCTTTGCGGCAGGCGTCATTCAATACGACGATATTATCTATTTTCTGTCGTGGCAAGCGCTGTTCTTGTTCTTAACGGTGCGCCTGCTCGACCGTAAAAGATGGAATTAAAGAAAGGAGGAATCGGTGATGAGTGATAAACAAAAAAAGCGCAGCACGTTCAACTGGAAAACCAACCGTAAGCTGCGACTGGGCACCACCGCCACGGTGTTTACCGTAATCGTGGTTGCCGCCGTGTTGGTATTTAATCTTATCGTTGGTATTTTGTACGACCGTTTCCCCCTGTCTTTGGACTTAACCTCGGACAAGACGTTTACTATGTCGGAGGAAAGCCGTGATGTCGCACAAAGCGTAACGCAGGATCTGGAAATTTTAGTGTTTCTGGAAGAAAATCTTTTTGCCGCCCCGTCTACGGGAAATGACGTATTTGACACCATTCTCCGTCAGTTCTATTTGTTTACTCAGGATTACAACTCCTTGAGCGGCGGCCACGTTACCGTTAAATATCTGGATGCCGAAGCCGATCCCACGCTTGTGAACACCTACAAGCAATACGATGTCACCTCGGGCAGCATTCTGTTCCGCACCAAGGATCATTTCCGCGTTATCAGCGTGGACGATCTGTACGCCGAGGAATTGGATTCCTCGTACCAAACGGTATACCGTTCGGTGGTTGAGCAAAAGCTCGCCGCCACCATCAATACCGTTTGCGTAGGCAAGGAGGTCACGCTCACATTCCTCACCGGCCACGGTGAAGACGAAACGGCAATCTCCACCATTCAAAAGCTGTATTCGCTCAACGGCTACAACGTAGACACGCTGGATCTTTCCACCGCCACCGAAATTAAAGAAACCACCGAAGCGATGGTCATCGTTGGCCCGATGAAGGACTTTACCATGGATGAGATCACCCGTTTACGTGCATGGTTGAGCAACGACGGCAAGCTCAATCGCGACCTTTTTGTGATGTGCAACTACCGCGGCGAATGCCCGAATCTGTACGATTTCTTGAAGAGTGACTACGGTATCACCGTTACCGACCGTTTGGTGGTGGAAACCGATACCAACAATTACCTGCAGCTGATGGGCGATATGATGCCGATCACCAAGGTGGAAAGCTCCGATCTCACCAAGGATATTGCCGAAAAGACGGTGCTGATGCCGTTCACATTGCAACTTGAAACTGCTTTCGGCACCGATACCACCGAAGAAGCGGTAACGAACTATCCGATGATCACCTTCCCCCAAAGCGCCAAGCTCATTCCGCAATCGGCACTCAATGAAGAAACTGCCACCGAGCCCGAAAACGCCAAGGAATACCCCGTGATCGGTATGGCTTACGCCAAGGAATTGCGTCAAACCAGTGAACACGCGGGCGAAACCAACGTGATCGTGAGCGGCAGCTATCTGTACCCCAGCATGACGACGCTTTCTCAATATGCAAACGAGGCGCTCACACTGGAGCCTATTCGCACCGTGTGCAGCTTGGGCGAAACGGTATCCATCTCTTCGATGGATCTCAGCCAGATCGTTATTGATTTCTCGGCAGCCGAAGGCCAAGCTATCCGCATCTTTATGACAGCCATTCCCGTGCTGTTGGTGGCCGCCTCGCTGGCTGTGTTCCTGAAAAGGAGGCACTTATGAGTAAGCGCGCCCGTACCCTGCTCATCTCCGGCATCGCTCTGCTGGTGCTGGCAGCGCTGCTTGCCGTGCTGCTGCTGTTGCCCGAGGCTACGGGCGGCGGCTCTCAAAGCACCACAACAACCACCACGGCGCCGGATACATCGGTAATTTTGGTGAACAAAGACGCGAAGGTAACGGTATCCGCCGTTACCGTTAAGCGCCCCGATGAAACCTTCTCCCTGAAGGCCAACAAAAACGGTGAGCTGTCTGTCGTTGGGTTCGACGGTTTACCGCAGGTTACCGAGTTTTACGACGTATTGGCCGACGCTCTGCTCGGCTTCGGCGCCTACCGCAAGGTGAGCGATTCTCCGAAGAATCCTATGGACTTTGGTTTTGATAACAAAGACAAACCTGCCACAACGGTGACAGCCACGTATTCCGACAATACGACGTATTCGTTTGAGATCGGTGATCTTTCTCCCGCAGGCGAAGGCTATTACCTGCGCGAAGCGGGAAAAAGCGCTATCTACTTGATCGATACGGAGTTTTCCGAAACCGTTACGGCGAAATCAACGTACTATCTGGCAACGTCACCGCTCGCACCTCCTGCGCCCAATAACGACGAAGACAGCGTCGTCGTGCGTGATGTCGTGCTGTCGGGTTCGGTGCGGCCGCAACCGTTTGAATTCCAAATTTCCACCGAAATCCCCGACAAGGACGAGGATGCCCAAGTGCTGACGGGGTATTTCTTAACGAAGCCGTATCTGCGCAACGTGCGTCACGGCACCGATATGATCAACGCCGGCTCGTATTATTCTTTCTTGGCCGACAGCGTTGAAAAGATCCGTCCCACGCAGGCCGATTTAAACAAGGCCGGTATCACCAACCCGTATTCGGCGTGCACCGCACACGTTTCGGTGAAAAAGATCACCACCGAGGTCGATAAGGAAACGGGTAAAGAAAGCAGCACGATGTCTTTCTATAATACGTTTAAATACACCATTAAGCTCGGTAACGAAATTTCCGACGGTGTGCGCTACGCCGTGGTGTATGCCGACGATGAAATGATACCGCTGCTGTACGCCGTATCGGTGAACACGCTGCCGTGGGCCGAAACGCAATACGACGATATGGCCGACGAGCTTTTGTTCTTCACCTACATTTATCAAGTGGACAAAATGGCATTCACGCTGGACGGCAAGAAAACCACGTTCCACCTGACTCACCACAAGGATGTGGAGGACAACAACGAGAAGCTCACGGTCGTCGCGAACAATACGCAGTACAAGACCGACGATTTCCGCACGCTGTATACGGAGCTGATGCAGATCACCCGCGCCGGCTCGATCACCGAGAAACCCACGGGTACACCGGTGATGCGTATTGATATCGATACCAACACCTCGGTTGCTCATACGGGCTGGATCGAATTCCACCGTCATTCGGCAGGAAAATACACCGTCCTTCACGATACGGGCGAAATGCACTTGGTGGACGCCAAAGACGTAGAAGACTTTATGGCGATGTACCG
>JAZQTE010000222.1:0-3274 GCA_045630505.1 Acutalibacteraceae bacterium
CAACCATGCCCACCATCACCGTCAGGGTGACAAGTGGTGCATCTACCCCATGTACGACTTTGCTCATCCCATCGAGGATGCCATGGAGTACATTACCCACAGTCTTTGCTCTCTGGAGTTTGAGGCACACCGCCCCCTGTATAACTGGGTGGTAGACAACTGCGATCTGCCTGCAAAGCCCCGTCAGATCGAATTCGCTCGTCTAAACATCAACTACACGGTGATGTCCAAAAGAAAGCTGCGCCAACTGGTGGAAGAAGGCTTCGTTTCGGGCTGGGACGATCCCCGTATGCCCACGCTGCGCGGCCTGCGCCGCCGCGGTTATACCCCTGCTTCGGTGCGTAATTTCATCGAACGCGTGGGCGTAGCCAAGGTTCCCAGCACGGTAGAAGTGGCATTGCTTGAGCACTGCCTGCGCGAGGATCTGAACGAAAACGCCACCCGTGCAATGGCGGTGCTTCGCCCCGTGAAGCTCACCATCACCAACTACCCCGAAGGCGAAAGCGAAACCTTTGCTATGGAAAATCATCCCACCTATCCCGAACGCGGTACGCACCCCGTAACGTTCTCCCGTTCGCTGTGGGTGGAGCAGGACGACTTTATGGAAGAACCCGTGAAGGGCTATTTCCGCTTGTTCCCCGGCAACGAGGTGCGACTCAAGTCGGCTTACGTGGTACGCTGCACGGGCTGTGTGAAAGACGAAAACGGCAACGTGGTAGAGATCCTTGCCACCTACGATCCCGAAACGCGCGGCGGCAACACGCCCGACGGTCGCAAGGTGAAGGGCACCATTCACTGGGTGGATGCGGCAACCGCCAAAACCGCCGAGGTGCGCTTGTACAGCTCGCTGTTCAGCGACGCCGAGCCCGAAGGCGGCGACAAGAGCTTCCTCGATTGTCTGAACGAGGCTTCGCTTGAAACGCTTACGGATTGTAAGGTTGAGGCAAGCATCCTGCCTGCCGAAGCACCGTCCGCATTCCAGTTTATGCGTCTTGGCTATTTCTGTATCGACAGCACCGACAGCACGGCCGAAAAGCCCGTGTTCAACCGCTCGGTATCGCTCAAAGACGGCTTCAAAAAATAAGAGTAATTTAAAAGCACCGATGCATTATAAAATGCATCGGTGCTTTTCTTAGCTTTTAGATCGTGCCGTCGTCATCGGCGTTGTTCTTTTTGCCAGACAGCTTTTTAGCACGGCGCAGCTCGTCCTCGCCGTATTGCTTGGGCATCACGGGCGTTTCGCGTTCACGCTGCGGCGCATCGGTGAAAATCTGTTCTTCCTTTGCACCCTCCAGCTGCTCCCTCACCGTTTCGTCTACATCCAAGTTTAAATCGCGGCGTTTTTCGATATCCGCCTCGGGATGCTCTTCGTAGTAAGGATCGATGATCGCCTTCTTCACCACGGGGAACACCGTAAACTGAATAAGGAACGAACGGAATGCGGGATACACCAGCAGGTAGCCGGGGATAAGAATACCCAGCGCCAGCCACCAGTTGATGACGAAGCAGACGGCCAACAATGCGTAGACAGCCACTTGCACCACCGTGATAAGGAAATTCTGCTTCACGGCACCTGCGGCGAACAGCGCGCTGTTTTTCACGATCTGTTTGAAGGACATTTTGAACGTGATGATTTGGAGATACACGTAGTACCACATAAACACGAACATCAGCGAAACGAACAGCGCGACCGCCAAGGATATGATGGGGCCGAGCGCAAATTCCTTTACCGTACCCATAATGTAGAAATACAGAGCGTACGTAACGGCAGTGCCCAACACCAATTCCAAAATACCGAAAAGCAAGCCTTGCTTCCAGTTCTTTTTAATGGTATCGAAAAAATCCGAAACCAAAAATGCGTGCTTCTCACGCACGAATTGGCGAGTGATATACGTAAGCCCCACTTCGGCCAAGCCACGCGTGACCACGGGAAGCGAAACCAACACGTATAAAAGGTTGGCAACCATCAACTTCCAAAACTTACGGAAATACAGTTCGAAAAAGCGGAAAAACGCTTTTTTCTCGGGTTCGTTTTTGGAAACGCCCGGTCCCGGATTGTTATATCCGCCAAACAAGCCCATAATGACACTCCTTTTTTATAACCATCTCGCACACAGCAAGCGCAGAATCACGTCCAACGCTGCTGCCGCAAATAACAACATACAAAGCAAAAGATATCGTACACCGTACAAACGGAATTCCTGCCACAGCCCACCGCAATGAGCAAACCGCGGTGAAAGCACCGTGGCAAAGCGACACGACATCCGAAAGCATTCGGCCGCAGCCATCAGCAGCACCACCGTTTCCATTACCGAATGCGGCAAAAACACGGCGGCCGATACAGCAAGACCGATAAGGCCTGCTTCGTATTCGGCGGCTTGTACCACGCCAAGACCGATACCCCAAAACAGCGGCACCAGCAGGGCGATTGGCATTCCGCACGCCGAAAGCCCCGAAAAAAACAGCAAAACCAGTAACAGCAGCGGTTGGAACAGCGATGCACTCCATGCAGCCAGCGCACCCGTAAAGCCGCCCGACAGCGGCTGCACGGTAACTACCCAGCCACCATCGCGAACAACGGGATACAACAGCATTCCGCCAATCACGCCCAAGCTCGGCAGCAGCAAAAAGAGCAATAATCGGTAGTTGTCCCGCAAAAAGTGTTTTAAGCGGGTTGTCCTTTTTCGTTTCACAACCATTCCCCCGTTTCACCGCATTGTATGCAGGGGGAGGAAGGAATATACCAAAACGGGGCGGATAACTCCGCCCCGTTGGTGTTTATCTGCGTTTCACATTGACACCTGCAATACCGCCAAGGGCACCGCCGAACACGGAAAGAACCAGCTTGAGCAGCAAGCGCGAACCGTGAATCGGCGCGCCCACACCTGCCAACGTTACAACAAGAAACAAAAGCAAGCCGACCGCAACGCCAACGAGCCATCCGCGCTCACGCAGCATACGCGCCGCTGTGAACCCACCCACTGCTGCCGATACGGCTATTGCGGCAAAGGCGATTGGGACGGTGAACGTTTCGGGAATTTGCACCCAAACCATAATCGCTGCCGCCAACAGCAACAGCACCGCGCCTGCCGCCGCACCCACTGCCAAGCCAACTAATATCGGCCGTGCCAAGCAAGAAAGGAGCCGCCCTTGTTCTTTGCTTCTGTTCATCACGATCCCTCCGTATACGCTTCTCGTTTACACTACAAACGTATGCCGAAGGAGTGGTGTTTAGTACCGTTTAACGATTAGATATCGTCGTCATCATCGTCAT
>JAZQTE010000223.1:0-1193 GCA_045630505.1 Acutalibacteraceae bacterium
CTGCCGAAGCCCTTGGGAGCTACCGTGATCTCTATACGATCACCGGGAACCAGCTCCGTATAAAGCATAGCCGGCGTGTTATCTCCCGTGTTTACACGGTCAAGAGGATCGCGTACTACACTTTTGCGCAAAAAACCTTCACTGTAGCCTTGGCGTACACCTTCGTTTACCGCGTCGGTAATATCACCGATAACGTGTACGTCTTGACCGATTTTCAAGAACACGCAAGCCACACCCGTATCTTGGCAGATCGGTTGATCTTTTTCATCAGCGATCTCAAAGTTTTCAATAATACGTTCCAAAATCTCTTTGGCTTGCGGCCACGTTTCGTTTTTATGGGAGCAGCAAATACATTGCTTCAGATCTTCCGTTAAATGACAGTTTGCATCAATGCACAGCCGTTTAACGGCTTCGGTAATCTGTACCGCGGAAATTTCACGCATTTTCCGTCCTCCTTATCACTTTTCAACGCAGTAGATCTTATCTTGCAAATCGCCTTCACGGCCGATGACATGTGCTACCACACGGTCGCCGCGCTTCGGCTTTTGAGGAGTGCCCGTAATACACTCCGCCTTTTTCTTAAGTTGTTCAATATCGGTGATCGGCAAGCCTGCTTCCAACAATCGCTGCTTAAGCTCTGCGTTTTTGGGGTTTACGGCAATACCGCCTTGAGTTACCAAAACGTCAACGCTTTCACCGGGTGTCGAAATACACGTAACGCGATCGGTCACAATAGGCAAGCGCGCACGGAACAGCGGTGCAATGATCATTGTGAGCTTCGCACCGGCCGCCGTATCACTATGACCGCCGGAACCACCCATAATATACCCGTTAGAATCGGTGTGCACGTTCACATTAAAATCGGTATCCACTTCGGTAGCGCCCAAGATAACCACGTCGAGATTGTTCACGACCGCACCACGTTCGCCGGGCGCTGCATACTGCAGCGCCGAGATTTCTTGATGCCGAGGATCGTTTTTAATGGATTCCACCGCCTTCAAATCAAAGCACTGAACATCCATTAAGCTGCGGAAGCAACCGGCTTGCAGCATATCCACCATATACCCCGTGATACCGCCAAGCCCAAAGCTGCCTTGAATTTGCTTTTTCAGCATCGTTTCCTTCAAAAATTTCGCCGCCGCCAGCGAAGCACCACCGGCACCCGTTTGGAAAGAAAAGCCGTCTTTCAAAAG
>JAZQTE010000224.1:0-3083 GCA_045630505.1 Acutalibacteraceae bacterium
CAAATCGTTACCGCAAGGGCAAATTATGAAAAAGACGATGCTTGGCGGTGAATTTGTAACCGTAATCGATAGGGAATTTTTTAAGGCGGCAATGTTGGCAGAGATAGCAAAACGGTACCAAAAGCCGAAAAAAAATCAATAGTACGATTTTTCCGTACTTTTTTACCAAAAATCTATGTTATAATGCTATCGTGGTAAAAAAGCCAGCTGCAATTTTTTTCATATCCTCTTTTGGTGATCCCCGGCGAAGTGACAGACGTCGGGGATTTACACCGAACATTAGGGCGTAGGCGAGAAAGTCTGCGCTTTTATTATACAAAAAAGGAGCTGAAACCGTGTGAAAAAGGCGGTAAATCCAAAAAATAAACGAAAAATAAAAAATAAATACGATTCGCATATTGCGCCAAGGTTGGAAGAAGTATAGGCTTGGGCGCGAGACGGCGTGACGGAAGAAGAAATCGCGAAAAGGCTTGGGGTGGCATATTCCACGCTGCGAGAGCACAAAAAAGCTCACTCGGCACTTTCTAATGCCTTAAAATGCGCACGCGCGTACGATGACGAAGTGGTGTTTGCGCTCCATAGAAACACGCTGGGCGGTATCGTAAAACTTAAAAAGCCGTTTAAGCTGCGCCGCACGATATTTGAGGACGGAAAGAAAGTCCGAGAGGAAGAGTACATAGAGTACGCAGACGAGGAAGAATATATCAAGCCTGATACAATGGCTCAAATGTATTGGCTTAACAATAGACGTCCAGAAGAATGGAGGGCAAAACCCGAAGAAAAGAAAGGAGCAGGCGAGGGCGGCGGCGATCCAAGCGAACTGAAAATTATTGTGGAGCGCCGAGTGGTAGACTTATCGAAAGGGGAAGAGGATGCCGAAAATCAATTACAACCCGATAACACCGAAACCGTTTGAGCCGTTGCTTAAATCCAACGCAGAGAACGGCACGCATAGATTTGTTGTGGTAGGCGGACGTTACAGCGGCAAGACAACGACGATCATAGAAGATGCAATGGACGGCTTTATTAATATACCCGGCGCAAATATTGTGTTTGCACGGGCCGACGATTGCGATTTCCGAAAAACGACGTTTTCAACCGTAAAGAAGGTGTTGAATAAGTTTGGAATTGCGGATTATTGCAAAATCCCCAAGCGTGTAGGTGATATAACGTTTCTTCCGAACGGAAACATTATCCGATTTATAGCAACGGGCGGTGACGAACACCGAACAAAAGGGCTTGACTTTGAGCAAGGGTACGTTCACCGTTTTATCCACGACGAATCGCAAGAGCTTTCCGAGGCGTACGAAGTAAAAGGCGCGGAAAAGACCTTGCTCCGTTTGATGGGCGAAACGACAAAGTGGATTTACATTTACAACCCTCCGCCGAACAAAGGCGAATTTGCCAACGTGTATTTCCCTGAACTTGTTAGAACGGGGCGTGCAAAGCGAATATATTCCTCTTGGGAGGATATTTACCAACTATTGGATAAAGAAGTTATAGAGGAAATCTTGAAGGACAAACGGCAAGATTATAACTATTACTTGTACGAGTACATGGGCCAAGTGGTAGCCTCGAAAGGGCTTGTCTATCCACAGTTTAGAAGAGATAAGCACGTGATTAATATACATACGCTATTGGCGCAGGGTGACCGTGTGAGCGAGCTTGTTCTTGGTTTGGACGAAGGTACGGTGTACGACAGCACGTGCGTGACGGCGCTTGCAATTATGTACAGCGGAAAGGCGGTTGTGTTGGATTGTTTTGAAAACGATCCGCTTATAGCAGGCCAGCAATCCCCGTCACAGCAATCAAGGGCTTTAATCAAATTCACGAACGAGCTTTTGGAAAAGTTTCCTTTCTTGGCGTACGTGCCGAGGCGGTGGATATTCGAATGCGCAGAAGGCGGCCAAATGCTTATGCTGCAATTCGAAGAAGATACCCACGGCACGGAAGATTGCCAAAAGGTAACGCAAAAGAACATAATGGGTGATATCAAGCGTGTAAGAAGTATGCTTTCAGAAGGCGTACTTTTTTTCCATTGTGCGGACAACGTCAATACCAATCGTTTGTGTATCGATATTGAAAACTACGTCTTTGACGAAAAGACAAATCAAGTAAAAAAAGGGCAGCGTGACGATACGATAGACAGCTTGGAGTACGCAACAAAGCTGTATTACGACAGCCCGATTATAACGTATTAAGGAGTAATAAAAATGGCAGGAGCAAACACGACAACGGCTGTAATCAATGCGCCGTCACGGAAGTTATTCCGTCCTATGTTTCGGGCCCGTTGGCAAAATATGCAAAACATTGTCAACGACAGCGCGTTTATCGATATGATTCCCGAACCGTACGTCTCGTACTACATAGCATTCATTCAGCAATGCTTACAGTGGTCAAGAGGCTTTGTGCCTATGCTACACCGTTCGGACTTCTTTTCAACGGGCATGGGTTATACGGTATGCGAAATCTTTGCCCGAGAATGCACAAGCGGCGGTTATCGGATTGAAAGCACGGACAAGGCGCTCCAAAAATTTATGGAGCAATGGGCCAAGAACGACAATTTTCACGATGATTTGTCTAAAATGTTTTTTGATGCCAACGCAGGCGGCAACGCGTTATTGGTATTAACGCCCATAAATGGTGATGCATACGCCTCCGTATACCCGATAAATCGTTGTTTTTTTCAAATCGGTAGAAACGGCAAGGTGAGCAAAGCAACGCTTTTAAACCGCTTTACAGCAGGCGAAACGGCGTATTACGCAAAGGAAATCCGTTTGTACATGAACGGAAAAGCGTATTACAAGGTACGTCTTGGCAAAGGTACGTTGGTTACCTCACCCACTTGGAACAGTGCAACGCTTAAAGAAGTGCCTGACGTTATCCAAGCGCAGTGGGAGTTTAATTATGGTGATATCAAGCCCGAAACGTGGTACGAATTGCCATTTGCCTCTATCGGTGTGTACAACGTGCCGAATTTATTATTTACACCATCTGAAATAACAATGAATGCCGTGTACTTAAACAGAGCTGGAATATCGCGACGGTAACGAACAGTAAGTTGCTTATAAGCGTTCTCGATG
>JAZQTE010000225.1:0-5093 GCA_045630505.1 Acutalibacteraceae bacterium
CTGATCGCTACCCGTATGACGACGGAGGAAATGATCCCTGCCCTGCAAGCGCTTGACCAAGTCGGTTTTCATTCGCTTGAGTGCTGGGGCGGCGCGACGTTCGACTCGTGCCTGCGCTTCCTGAACGAAGATCCGTGGGAACGCCTGCGTACTTTGAAAAAGTACATGCCCAACACGCCGCTGCAGATGCTGTTCCGCGGCCAGAACATGCTCGGCTACCGTCACTACGCGGACGACGTGGTCGAATACTTTGTGCAAAAGTCGGTTGCTAACGGCATTGATATCATCCGTATTTTCGATGCACTGAACGATCTTCGCAATTTGGAAACCTCTATTAAAGCTGCGAAGAAGGAAAAAGGTGCACACGTGCAGGTGGCCGTGTCTTACACCACGGGCCCCGTCTACGACACGAAATATTACGTTGATTACGTAAAGCACTTGGAAGAAGCCGGCGCCGATTCCATTTGTTTAAAGGATATGGCCGGTCTGCTGGTGCCGTACACCACGTATGAGCTGGTCAGCGAGCTGAAAAAAGCGGTATCTATCCCGATTCAGCTGCACTCGCATTTCACGGCAGGTATCGCCGATATGGTTCTGATGAAGGGTATCGAGGCAGGCGCCGACGTGATCGATACGGCGTTGTCTCCGTTGGGTATGGGTACGTCGCATCCTGCTACCGAAGCCATGGTGGCGGCGCTTGCAGGCACGGAGTACGATACCGGTCTGGATCTGGTGAAGCTCACGGAAGTGGCTAAGTATTTCCACACACTGCGTGAGAAATATATGGCGAGCGGTCAGCTCAATCCCAAGATGCTGGAAGTCGATACCAAGGCCCTCATTTATCAGGTGCCCGGCGGTATGCTTTCCAATCTGGTGAGCCAGCTGAAGCAAGCGGGGCGCGAGGATCAGTTGGAAGAAGTGCTTTTGGAAGTACCGCGTGTGCGTGCCGATGCCGGTTATCCGCCGTTGGTTACGCCTTCTTCGCAGATCGTGGGTACGCAAGCTGTGTTTAATATCATCGGCGGCGAACGCTATAAGATGGTAACGAAAGAGTTTAAGGGCTTGGTGCGCGGCGAATACGGCGCTTCGCCCGTGGCGATCGATCCCGAATTTGCCAAGAAGATCATCGGCGAAGAAGAACGCATTACCTGCCGCCCGGCCGATTTGTTGGAGCCGGAGCTGGATAAGCTGCGCGATGAAATGAAAGAATGGTACGAGCAAGAGGAAGACGTGCTGACGTATGCGCAGTTCGGTCAGGTTGCCGTGAAATTCTTTGAACAGCGCCGCAATGCAAAATACGGTATCGACGGGAAACATTTGAACGCAGAAGAGAAGGTTCACCCCGTGTAATTAAGATGCACCCGAAAGCCCCAGTCGGCTTTCGGTCATCTTCGTTTTAAGGAGTTACTATGATACGCAGTATGACAGGCTACGGTCGTCACCGCCAAACCGTGAACGGATGGGACGTCACTGTAGAGATCAAGTCGGTAAATCACCGCTATTACGAGTTTTCTTCCCGTGTGCCGCGCACCTGCGGCTTCTTGGATGAAAAGCTTAAGAATTTTTTTAAAACCGCTATTTCTCGCGGCAAGGTGGAAGTGTATGTTTCGCTGGACGCCGTGGAGGTATCCGACAGCCACGTTGAAGTGAATATGCCGTTAGCCGAAGCCTATCGTGATGCGCTGCAGGCCATGGCAGAAAAACTTTCGGTGCGCGACGATTGCTCGGCAATGAACATTCCCCGTTTCCCCGACGTTCTCACGGTTCGTAAAAATGAAGCCGATGAAACCGTAATTTGGGAAGCGGTGCAAGCTACTGCCGAAGTGGCGCTCGAAAAATTCGTGGCTATGCGCGAGCGTGAAGGCGAACGTATGCGCGAGGACGTGTTGTCGCGCCGTGCATTTTTGCTGGAGCGTGTGGCGTTGGTGGAAGAACGCTCGCCGCAAACCGTGCGTGAACATATGGAGAAGATTACCGAGCGTATGCGTGATCTTCTCGGCACTGTCACGGTAGACGAGCAGCGCTTGCTCACCGAGGCCGCCTTGTTTGCCGATAAGATCGCTACGGCGGAAGAAACGGTACGCCTGCGCAGCCATCTCGATCAGCTGGAGCAGCTGGTGAGCGGTGATGCGGCGGTTGGCCGTAACTTGGATTTCTTGATTCAAGAAATCAATCGCGAAACCAATACCATCGGCTCCAAGGCGCAAGATCTTACCTTGGCGCAGGCTGTGGTGGAAATGAAGACGGAGATCGAAAAGATCCGTGAACAGATTCAAAACATCGAGTAACGGGGGACGTAGAATGCGGCTAATCAATATCGGTTTCGGCAATATGGTGGCGGCGGCTCGTTTGGTAGCCATCGTCAGCCCTGAATCCGCTCCCATCAAACGCATCGTTCAAGACGCCAAGGATCGCGGAACACTGATCGATGCCACCTACGGAAGACGCACCCGCGCGGTGCTGATTACCGACAGTGACCACGTTATTCTGTCGGCTGTGCAACCCGAAACCGTAGCCAACCGCTTCGGAGAAGACGAGGAGGACACCGCCAATGCAGAATAATCGTCGCGGCTTCCTGATCGTGCTTTCCGGTCCGTCGGGATGCGGTAAAGGCACGGTGGTGAAGCGTATATTGGCAGAGAGAAACGATACAGTGCTTTCCGTATCGGTAACCACGCGCTTTCCTCGCGAGGAGGATACGGAGGGGGTAAGCTACTTCTTCCGTACGCGCGAGCAAGTGGAAACGATGATTGCCAATAACGAACTGCTGGAATACGCCGAATACAACGGTAACTATTACGGTACGCCTTTAGCAGCCGTGGAAGCCCATCTGGCGGCCGGCCGCAACGTGATTTTGGAAATCGAAGTGCAAGGCGCCGAAAAAGTGATGGGCAAATGGAACGAGCCGTATACCTCGCTGTTTTTGGCCGCTCCGTCGCTCGCCGAGCTGGAGCGCCGCCTGCGCGGCCGTGAAACCGAAAAGGAAGAGGATATCCGAAATCGGTTGGCAGCGGCTCGCGAGGAGCTTGGTCATATCGACCGCTATCAATACTTAGTTGTCAACGATGTGGTGGATGAAGCTGTAAAGCGCGTTCACGCCATTATCGATGCAGAAAAACTGCGGGTTTCCCGCAATACCGACGAAGTGGAGGATTTATATTATGTTGAACCCCAGTGATATCGAAAAGTTGAAGGGCAAGAACAGCCGTTATGCCGTTGTTATCGGCATTGCTAAGCGTGCCCGTGACATTGCGCAGGAAGCCGAGGATAACGGTGTGATCCTGATTGAAAAGCCGGTCAGTATGGCGATCGAAGATTTTGAGGGCGGCGATTATAAAATGATCGTGTCGGACGAAGAGTAATCAAGTATCCGCTGAGGCGCCCTTTTAAAGGGCGTCTTTTTGGCTTTTAATTACGGTGGGAGGAGGTGTTGTCCGTGGCCGTGATAGTAAAGGTTGCCGTGGAACAAGCGGTGTATCATTTTGATAAGCTGTATAGCTATACAGCAGACGATGCGGCCGTGCCTGCCCGCGGTTGTCGGGTTTTGGTGCCGTTTGGCCGCGGTAATCGTTTTCGTCAGGGTATCGTGATGGACATTGAGGAAAACGGCAACACCGAACATCTCAAGCCCTTGGCCGAGGTGCTGGACGAAGAACCACTCTTGAACGGAGAAATGCTGGATCTGGCACAGTGGCTGCGTTCGCGCACGTTTTGCACGGTGTTCGACGCCGTGCGCGCCATGCTCCCTACGGGATTGTATTGGAATGTAAAGCCCGTCTTTTTGCCCGTGCGGCCGTTGCCGAACGGGGAGGAGGAACGCTTGTCTTCCGAGGAGGCGGCTGTCTACAAACTGGCGTGCTCTATGGCTACGCGGCTCCCCGATGGTATTGCAGGGGATAAGCTGCTCTCTTGCGCAGGGCTCTCAAGTGATACGAAGCTGTTGGAGCGGTTGCTCAAGCGCGGCGTACTTACTCGCAGCGACGATGCGTTTCGCCGTTCAAACGATGCAACGCGCCGTATGGCTCGTCTGCTGATACCGCCCGAGGAGCTGGAAGAAGCGCTAAAAAACGCCAAGTGCAGCCCGAAACAAAAAAACGTGGTATCGCTGCTTGAACAGGCAGGCACCGCCTCGGTGAAAGAGCTGTGCTATTTGGCAGGCGTTACCGAGGCCGTGGTTACGGCTCTCGTTAAGAAATCCATTGTGGAGATCTACGAACAAGAATGGCTGCGCTCACCTGCCAAGCACGCACGGCAGGCGGCACCTGTGCCGATCGTTCTTAATGAAAAGCAGCAAAAGGCGTTTGAAGAATTAACCGAGCGCTACGAGCAGCCCGAAGCGGCGTGCGCGTTGTTGCACGGTGTAACGGGTAGCGGTAAGACGCAGGTGTATATGCGGCTTATCGACCGCGTTATTGAAGACGGAAAGCAAGTGCTGGTGTTGGTGCCCGAAATTGCACTCACACCGCAATTAACGGATAAGTTCCTCACACGGTACGGCTCTCGCGTGGCGGTGCTGCACAGCGGCTTGTCGGTTGGCGAACGTATGGATGAATGGAAACGCATTCGCCGTGGGGAAGCCGCCATCGTCGTGGGCACGCGTTCGGCGGTGTTTGCCCCCGTAAATCGTTTGGGACTTATCGTCATAGACGAAGAACAAGAGCATACGTATAAATCGGAAAGCACGCCGCGCTACCACGCGCGCGAGGTTGCTAAATTTCGCTGTGCCGCGCATAAAGCGTTGCTGCTGTTGGCGCCGGCCACACCGTGTATGGAAAGCTATTATGCGGCAACTTGCGGTCGATATTCGCTGCATACGCTGGATACCCGCTACGGAGAGGCTGTTTTGCCGCAGGTTGAAGTGGTGGATATGCGCACGCAAAGCGATGGCTCGTTGTTCAGTGAACCGCTTAAACGGGAAATTCAGCAATGCATCGACCAAGGCAAGCAAGCGATCTTATTGCTTAATCGGCGCGGTTATCAAACATTCGTGTCGTGCCGTTCCTGCGGTCGTGTGGTTACGTGTCCTTCGTGCAGCATTTCCATGACCTATCACCGCGCTAACGGTAAGCTGATGTGCCATTATTGCGGCCATA
>JAZQTE010000226.1:0-1588 GCA_045630505.1 Acutalibacteraceae bacterium
TGCCCATCTTTTCAGCGTAGTACGTTTTGATAACCGCACCCGTCATCTGTTGGGGAGATTTGCAGGTGGACAGATGAGCCAGCTGATCCGGATAATAGTATTCAGCAAACTTAACCCAACCGGGCGAGCAGGAGGTGATCATCGGCAGAACGCCCTTGTTCTGTACGCGCTGTACGAACTCGTTGGCTTCTTCCATAATCGTCAGGTCGGCGCCAAAGTTGGTGTCGAACACCTTGTTGAAGCCCAGACGACGCAGAGCCGCAACCATTTTGCCTTCCACGTTGGTACCGATCGGCATACCGAATTCTTCACCCAGCGTAGCGCGGATGGAGGGAGCGGTGCTCACGATAACCGTCTTGGATTCGTCGGCCAAAGCAGCCCACACGTCGGCGGTGCTGTCTTTATCGGTGAGGGCGCCGGTGGGGCAGACCACTACGCACTGACCGCAGGATACGCAAGGAACGTCGCCCAGCGGCTTTTCGAAAGCGCAAGCAATGTGCGTATCGATACCACGATCGTTCGCACCGATAACCGACACGAACTGCTGCTGGCAAGCGGCAACGCAGCGACGGCACAGAATGCACTTGTTGTTATCGCGCACCAGATGGGGAACGGAAGTATCCAGCTCGTACACGGGCTTATCGCCGTCGTACTTGCCGCTGTCTTCCACACCGTAATCCTTGCACATTTTCTGCAGCTCGCAGTTGCCCGAACGCGCGCAGGACAAGCATTTCTTGTCGTGCGTGGAAAGGATCATTTCCAGCGTGGTCTTGCGAGCCTTCTGCACGGCAGCGGTGTTGGTTTTTACTTCCATACCTTCTGCAACGGGATATACGCAAGCGGTAACCAGACCGCGAGCGCCGGTGGCTTCTACCATACAAATACGGCAGGCACCGATTTCGTTCATATCTTTCAAATAGCACAGCGTGGGAATTTCCACACCGGCGGCACGGGCAGCTTCCAGAATGGTGGAGCCCTTCGGAACACTAACGGCGATGCCGTTGATTTTGACATTAACCATATCCATTGTTGGCATCTCCCTTCCTTATTTCTTCACAATCGCATTGAACTTACAGGTATCCATACAAACACCGCACTTAATGCACTTGTCGGTATCGATAACGTGAGGTTCTTTAACGGCGCCGCTGATAGCACCCACGGGGCACTTACGGGCGCAAGCCGTACAGCCTTTGCACTTGTCGGCAATGATTTCATAATGCAGCAAGGATTTGCAAACGCCGGCGGGGCATTTCTTGTCGACTACGTGAGCGATGTATTCGTCACGGAAGAAACGCAGGGTGGAGAGCACGGGGTTGGGAGCCGTTTGGCCCAAGCCGCACAGCGAGTTCTGCTTAATGTAGTTGCAGAGCTCTTCCAGCTCGTCGATATCTTCCAGCGTGCCTTTGCCTTCGGTGATCTTTTCGAGTTTTTCGAGCAGACGCTTGGTACCGATACGGCAGGGAGTACATTTACCGCAGGATTCGCCAACGGTGAATTCCAAGAAGATCTTGGCCATATCTACCATACAGGTGTCTTCGTCCATAACGATCAGACCGCCCGTACGCATCATACAACCGATGGCGATAAG
>JAZQTE010000227.1:0-5775 GCA_045630505.1 Acutalibacteraceae bacterium
GGGCACGCGCTCACCTTCTTTTTTTACCAGCGAAATGCCCCATTCCGAAAAGGTGGCAAGACCGGAGGCATCATCCGACGTTTCAAACGCGAAGGTGCAGTGTGTCCACGTATCGGTATAATCCACGTAATGCGAGCCGGAATTGGTGGCGATGCCATAGTTTGTGATGAAAATATTGACGGGACCGCCGTAAACGTCCATCGATAATTCGTACTTGCGATTCGGTTGCAGGTGCAAGCCTTTAAAATACAAGTCCATATAATTGCGTGTGATGCGATTGTATTGGAACATAATACCGCCACCTTTCACACGTTTATTATATAACGGGTACGGTGGCGAAATCAAGCGAAAATCGAAATATTGTCCATATTTTCGATATAAAACCACTATTTTTTTGAGATTGAACCGTGATATACTGAAACTGTATAACTAAAAGGAGGAAAGACTATGAAAAAACGGTTTTTGTCGGTATTGTTATGCTTGGCAATGCTGACGGCATTGTGCCTGACGGGCGCGGTGCTTCCTGCTTCGGCCGAAGAGGCTGATAGTGTTATTGTCGGCGGTGATTTTGAAGCCGCGGCAGGCGACGCTGTGTACAGCAAGAACTGGGCAAGCAGTGTGCTTAAGGGCTCGGCAACCAGCCCTGCCTGCACCATCGTGGAAGACACGAGTGGCGAAGCGGAAGGCAACCACTGCTTGGAAGTGCCGTTGTATACGGCGGCCAAGTACAACAAATATTTAAAAGGCTTGTCCTTGCAACCGAACACGGCGTACACGCTGAGCTTTGATGCGCGTGGCGGCCAAGTTTGGGTGTTTGTGGGCAGCTATGGCGTGACGGATGCCCCCGGTGTTGTTTGGGTTGGCCCTTCCGAAACGTGGACTCGCTATTCCGTAACGTTCCACACGGGCGACAGTGCTTCGGCACTTGTTGATTTTGTGGAGTGGGGTATCAGCATTTCGCGTGATCCTGCCTATACCAGCACGATTGAAGCGGTTTCCTACTTTGATAACTTCAAGCTGGAAGTGGCGGCCCCTGCCGATACCGGCATTGTAACGGGCGGCGACTTTGAAGCGGCCGATGCTTCTTCGGTGTACACTGCCAACTGGAAAGAACCCTTCAACCGCGGTGCAACGCTGGTAATGGATCCGTTTGATTCCACCAACCAATGCTTGAAGCTGCCGAAAGTGGCTGCGGACAAAGATATTTTCCTGCAGAAAGTGTATCTGGAACCGGATACCACGTACATCTATTCCTTTGATGCATACGCCCCCGAAAAGGCGCGTGTGTATTTGTGGCCGAATGCGTTTTCGGCGGGCGGCGGTAGTTTTGAAATTAAAGCCAACACGGGCTGGACTACCTATACCTACGAATTGACGACGGCTTCGGATATTACGTCGAACGTGGCGTATCCGAGCTACTTGCTGGGCTTCCCGCGTACGGCGAATGCGGCAGAAACGTATATCGATAATTTGTCGATTGTGAAGAAGCCGGTGGAAGAACCTGAAGTGCCGCAGGAACCCGATATGTCGGTGGAACACGAAGGTAACTTCGTAAAGGGCGGTTCGTTTGAATTCGAAGCGGGGGATGCGATTTACAAAACGAATCTCTCGACGATGAGCAAGCTCTCCATTGTGACCGACCCGAAAAACAAGTATAATCAGTGCTTGTATATCCCGCAGTCGGATACGAAGGATTATTATTTCAACAACTTGAAGCTCGAACCGTTGACGACGTACGTCTTCGAGTTTGATATTTTAAACACGGGCACGGCGGCTGTGTATTTCTGGGGCGATAAGGTGTTCCAGAACGTTGGCGGTTCGAAACCGGTGGCGGCTTCCGCTGTGTGGCAACACGTTTCGTTTGAAATCACGCCCTCGGAAAACATTAAGAGCAGCACCGCGTATCCGAGCTATTTGATTTCGTTCCTTAACAGCTACGCTCCGTATAACCAATCGGATAAATATATCGATAACATCAGCATCACCGAAAAGCAAAAGGAAGTTCCCACGGTGAAGCAGATCGTTACGGGCGGTTCGTTTGAAGACGAAACCATTTTGGAAGAAAACTTTAGTCATGCCTTGGGTAAGGGTAGTGTGGTGGAAGATACGCTGATCGCGGGCAACCATTGCTTGAAGCTGCCGGCGGCTGCCACCGCTATCGGCGATGCCTATACCACCAACGTTTGGCTTGAGAAGAACAGCGTGTATTACGTATCGTTTGATATGCGCGGCGGCTCGGCCAACGCCTATTTCTATCCGCAGGCCTTTACGACGAACGGCGCGCGTACGTTGTCGGCGAGCGACACCTGGAAAACCTATACGTTTAGAGTAGTGACGAAGGATACCGATACGTATCTCTCGGGCGGCTATGAGGACTGGCTGGTTGGCTTTAATAAATCGGCGGGGGCTAACAACACGGCCGATACCTTTATCGATAATTTCCGTATGGTGAAAGCGGGCGCTTACGTTGATCCCGATTTGGAGCACGGCAGCATTACGCTTTCTACGTGGAAAGAGCCTGAAGTAACGGGCGAACAGGCCGTGGTGGCGGTTGACGGTACGGTGACGGTTACCGTTACTCCCGACGAAGGCTATATGCTCAAGCCGGGCAGCTTGTATTATGTGACCGAAAGCGGCAAGCAAGGCCAAATTCTTAACAAGGAATCGGGCGGCTTCGGCAGCGGTGCGGGCAACGAATACCGCTTCGTGCTGCCCGAAGGCACGGTGGTTGTTACGGCAGAATTCGTGCCCACGGCGGCACAGAGCTTCCGCTTTGAAACGTTAGGTACGGCCGTGTATTACGAAGCGGGCGCTACCGAACCCACGGGTGTGCGCTTCTTGAACCGCTTGTACGTTGAAGGCTTGGATATGAACGGTGATACGCTTTCGGTTGTTTATGACGGCAAAGCGTATACCATTACGGAATTTGGCTCGCTCTTGAAACGTGCTGCCAATACCGAAACGGCGCTCACGCTGGAAAACGTGAACGATGCAGCACCTTCTGCAACGCGTGTGTGGAAAGCAGCCGCGTTTGCCGAAGGCAAAATGAAGCTGGTGGACTACACCGAAAGCTATTTGGATTTCACGGTCGTGATGAAAACGTCGGTTGCCAACGAGGCGTTTACGCAGCGTGAATACACGGCGTGTGGCTACGTTACGTTGACAGACGGTGCCAAAACGGTAACGCTTTACAGCACGGGCAAGACGGATTCGGCGGCCAACACGGCAGAGCGTGTGGGGTATATGCCGAGCAAGGATGACGATTGGCGCTTGCATCCGCAGGACTTTAAGCTTATTGCCACTACGTTTGACCGCCCTGATTTTACCGACGGTACGGGCAAAATGGAAACCATTATTGAAGCGCTGGTGGCTCAAGGCGGTTCGGCGACACTTAACGTAGCAGGCGAGAGCTTGGCCGAAGGCAGCGCGAAACGTGAGAGCCAAATTGCTCTGCTTAAAGGTGCGCTTGAAAAAGGCTTCGAGATCGGCAGCTACACGTGGGGTAACAATACGTGGGGGTATTCCAAGGATGAACTGAATGCTCGCACGGAAGAGGAACTGCGGAAATATATTTCTGACACGCAAGCGATCGTTCAAGAAACGCTGGGGGTAACGCCCGAATATCTGCGTCCGCCGCTGTTGCTTTCCAATGCGACGGTGACAAAGATTTGTAAAGAACTGGGTATTTCCATTGTTACGGGCAATACCTCGTGGAGCGATTTCTCTGCCGGTTATACGCTGGAAGAAACCGGTGGCGCGACCTATGAAAGCTTAACAACGCACGCCCGTGACGGCGCGATTTGGATTATCCACGCGCATAACGGCGAAGGTCCTACCGAGTACGCCAAGGCAATTGCCGATTTGTATAAAGAGGGCTACCGTTTCTGCACGGTTGACGATTTGTTGACCTACAACGGCGTATCCCGCGAAGCCGGTGTGACCTACAACGAGGTTATTGCAGCATACTAAAAGACAAAAAAATAACCGTTCCGTGAAGGCGTGCAAAATTAGCGGTAAAATGAAACTAGCCACCACATTTTTTGTGGTGGCTTTTTGATATGCAGAAAGCAAAGAAGTTGCCCCGCACGAGGCGGGGCGAATATTACAAATCTTTTTGTTTAGTAACAATTAACACTTTTACGCGTTCGCAAAGTTTTGTATATTCCGGATTATCACGGAGCGGTTCAAAATCATTTCCGTTGAGAATATCATAATAATTGCTGGGAAACAGGCAATAGCAACTACACATACCATTCATTTGAGTGGACATATAGATCATTCTCTCTTCTGGACTGTCAGGATTATTATCACGGTTCATCCAATCCTCTTTGGCTCGCCATTCCATTCCGTCAATAAAACGGCAGGATGTCGGCAATACGACCTCATCTGTAATCATCATTGTATCCTCTAACAGCTTTACTACAGCTTCTATTTTCGAAAGAGCCTCGTCTTGATCACCCGCAGATATTGACCGTACCGCAGATTTGAGTCCGAGTTCAATTCGATCATCTATCCACATATCAGGGCGACTATCCTCAGCATCACAACGAATTAACGAAAGCATGGTTTCCATAAATTTATCCACAGCTTGTTTATGTTCGTTGCTTTCTCCCCACTTTAGCAAGTAGCGTGGGCAAAGTAATGTGTTGAATGCCTGATACAATTGATATCTACGCTCCGGCTCAAATTTTTCTGCATCACCGCGTCGGAAATACCTGTTAAACAACAGTGCACGCGCGGAGCAATCAAAGGATGTTGTATATTTACTCAAAAAGTCTTCTAAATGTTCCTCATCCTCGATTTCCGCCATTGTTTCTATTACATGCGGCTGCATAGGGTGACGTTCAAGGTAGGCTTCTGCCAGCAAACGTGCCTCGGGAAGTATTTTAGGATCGCGGAATGCTCTGTCGTTTCCTTCAACCCACGGACGCCAAGAAGAATCACTGTTGAGATAATTTCTTCGTATATCACGAAGAAGATCAACAATTTTATCGGCATCATAATCACGTTTTATACACTCACGGCGAAGTTCATCAAATGTTTGAACCGCGCGTTTTTCTTTTTCGATTTGAGGCATTCCAAGCAGCTCGTCAACCGTCACGGAAAGTTCTTCGGCGATGGAAGGGATCAGTTCAAGATCCGGATAGGTCGTGCCGTTTTCCCAACGACTAATAGATTGATATGTTACACCCAAGCGATCGGCAAGTGCTTCTTGCGTTAAATCGTTTTTCTTTCGGAAGTTACGTATATTTTCTCCAATTGCAAGTTTCATTTTTTCCTCCTTGTACGAGTGATTGCTTTGCAAAGCATTTCTTTTGTCGACACCTATATTATACTGTAAATTTATCAAAGTTTCAATAACGCATTTTGAGAGAAAAATTATCAATTAGTGTTATATTTTCCGCTTTCCCGACGCTTGCGTCTGGGGCAAGCATAGCGCGTGGCAGTCCACGTACCATCGGGCAGAAGCCCGACCCCACTATCCGCAGAGGAACGGCACGCAAAAGCCTCCCTCCGAGAGGGAGGGGGACCGCGATAGCGGTGGAAGGAGCCTGCGTGCCTTGGAATTTAGATTGACCTCATAATAACGCGCTCTCCCTCAGTCGCCTTACGGCGCCAGCTCCCGCAGTAAGCGAAGCGTCTGCATTGGAGGGAGCCTTTATGTAAGCCCGTCTCAACAAAAAACACCACCAAAGAAATTTCATTGGTGGTGTTCGTGTTTTCTCCGCTAAAGTTGCAGAGACGAATGCAAGCTGTTTTTATTTGGAGAGAGGC
>JAZQTE010000228.1:0-1193 GCA_045630505.1 Acutalibacteraceae bacterium
CATCTACGCACACCACGTAATCAATATAGTTTTCCGGAATCGACCAATCCTGCATCGGATAAGGCACCAGATTATCGGTGATCACAACCACTTTTTTGGCGTACATCGCATCGGCATAGGCGTAGCCCAAGCTACCGCAAGCGGATTTGCCGTATTTGCCGGAACAGTTGCCCATAGGATCTGCTGTGGGAGCGGCAATAAATGCCACGTCGATCGGCGTGCGTCCCAAGGCGATATCCCGAGGGCGGCCACCGTGCGTGCGAAATTCCACCGGCTTGTTCATAACGCCTTCGGAAAAAGCGCGCCCAAGTCCGGTGGCGATATAATCGGCAGAAATACCGGTTACTACACCGTTTTTAATATGAGTAAGCAGAGGCGTGTGAACGTCAAACAAGGAGCTTGCGTTCACAGTGAGATCCTTCACACCAAGCGCTGCAATCTCTTCCATTACCATATTCAACACGAAGTCGCCATTGCGCAAGTGGTGGTGAAAAGACACCGTCATACCGTCTTTCAAGCCTGCAAGCGCTACGGCTTCGCGGATTGAATTTACCAGCTTATTCATTATCTTCCCCCCTATCCATTCCCAGCGCCTTTGCCATAGCAATCGTGCGCTCGGCGCGAGCAACGATAGGTGCGTCGATCATCTTACCGTGCAACGCAATCGCACCCTTTCCTTGCTCTTTTGCCATACGAATGGCATCCATCACCTCGTATGCATAGGCAATTTCCTTTTCGGACGGACTAAACACCGAGTTGATTGCCTCCACATGACGGGGCGAGATAGAAGCTTTTCCGCTAAAGCCCAAGGCTTTGGCCAACTCGGCATCTGTCACGATGCCTTCGTCATCGTTCACATCGGTGAAAGGCGTATCATATACGTCGATCCCCGCCGCACGGGCTGCTGTCACCAAGCGCGTACGAGCGTATTCGATCTCGCGGCCTTCCTTGGTGCGTTTACACTGCAAATCAGCCGTTAAGTCTTCGGCGCCCAAGAACAAGGCTTTCACACGTTTGCTGCACGAAGCAATGGCAAACGCATTTTCTACACCCAGCGCCGTTTCGATCAGTGGCATCAGTCCCACGGTATTCTTTTCGTAGCCCAGCTTTTCTTCACAAGCAGAAATATAAGCATCCGCTTCCAGCACATCCGCTGCGCTGCAGGTCTTGGGCAGCAGGATCAGGCCCGGCTT
>JAZQTE010000229.1:0-2405 GCA_045630505.1 Acutalibacteraceae bacterium
ACTCGCCCGAATCACCGCCGTACAGATAGCGTGCACGGCCATCGGGGGCCACGCCGTCGTACACGGCGTGGTCGCACCACTCCCACACAAAACCGCCGCACAAGCCATCGTGCTGCATAAAGAGCTGTTGATAATCTTCCAAATCGCCGGGGCCGTTGCCCATTGCGTGGCAGTATTCGCACAGCACAAAGGGCTTGCGTTCTTCGGGCGGGCGAGCCGCTTGTTTTGCCATATTTTCCACCAAGAAAGCAGGTGAGGAATACATACGGCTGTACAGATCCAAAGCGTCAAAATTCGGTTGTACCGCACCCTCCTCGAGGTAGGGGAAATCGCGGAATTCGTCGCAGGTTTCGTAGTGCGTCAGGCGGGTGGGATCGGTTTCTTTCACCCATGTCCACGCATCGGAAACGGCTTTGCCGCAACCCGATTCGTTACCCATCGACCAAATCAGCACCGACGGGTGGTTTTTATCGCGGTGATACAGAAGCTGAACGCGGTCCAGAACCGACTCGTAGAACAGTTGGTCGTTGGTAACACGATTAAACTGATCTTCACCCTTATACAAGAAAATGGTGCCGTGGGTTTCGATATCGGCCTCGGCGATCATATAGAAGCCAAAACGGTCGCACAGCTCGGGCATCCACGGGGCGCACGGATAGTGGCTGGTGCGAATGGCGTTCACGTTGTGCTCTTTCATCAGCCGCAGATCGGTGATGACCTGCTCCTTGGTAACGGCAGGGCCGTTTACGGGGTCGCTGTCGTGACGGTTGACGCCGTGGAATTTCACGTTTTGTCCGTTTACATACAGCACACCGTTCTTCGTATAGACCTCGCGAAGTCCCACGGGAATCGTAATGGTTTCGTTTTCGGTAGCAATCGTCAGCGTGTAGAGATACGGCTGCTCGCAGTTCCACAAAATCGGTGCAGCAACGGCAAGTGTCACCGCCTGCTCGCTCACTGCTTCGGCCACGGTGTTGCCGGCGGCATCGGCAAGCGTATAGGTAACGGGGAAGGCGTTACCGCTGAACTGCGGTACGACCTTCACTTCCTTACATTCGGGAGTGGTGACGGTAAAATCACGCACGTGGTCGGTGGGACGATAGAGGATATACACGTCACGGAAAATGCCCGACGAACGGAATTTATCCTGATCCTCCAAATACGTACCGTCGCACCATTTGAGCACCATCACGGCGATTTCGTTTTCACCCTCGTGCACGGCGTCGGTAATATCCCATTCGCTGACGGCGTGCGAAACTTGGCTGTATCCGATAAACGTGCCGTTTACCCACACGGCAAAGCAGGAATCCACACCGTCAAAATTGAGGAAGCTGCGCAGTTTTGCCTGCTCTGCCGATACGGTAAAGGTGCGGTAATACGCACCGCACGGATTTTCGTACGGTACGTACGGCGGATCGAACGGAATAGGATAGTTAATGTTGGTGTATTGTGCTTGGTCGAACCCGTTGTACTGCCACACCGACGGTACCTCCATCGGTACGAAGCCCGAACGGTCGGCGCCTTCGCCCCAAAACGGCTCGTTCACCGTGCGCACGCTCGGGTAGTAGGCAAACTCCCACGTACCGTTCAGTGTTTGCACCCGATCCGCTCCCTGCGGCAGATAATACGCACGCGGCGGCATAGTGCCTACGTGCAGTTTGGATGTATCTTCATAATAAGCGGGGAATAACATATAACCGCCTCCTTTATGCTTTTAGTATAGCGAAAATCGCCCTCTGTTCCCATAGCCGCGTTTGCCTAAAATATGCACAAATCGGTACGATTCTGATTGCAAAAGTGCCGAGGATATGGTATACTTATAACAAAAAGGGGGGGAGTGCCGTGATCAGCCATTCGGGATATTTGGTACCCGACGACGTGGAATACGTATCCGCAGAACCGCTTACGGTGCTCAGCGCCGGTCACTACCGTTTTGTAAAAATGAAATATTTTCACACCTACCGCCCACACGGGCGTGCCGATTTTCAGCTGCTGTACGTAGCAGGCGGCACGGCAAAATTCACGGTAGGGGGCGAAACACGGCAGCTCAAAGAGGGGCAGGCGGTGCTGTATCGCCCACACGAAAAGCAGGATTATACCTACGTGCTGGAGCAGCATCCCGATATTTATTGGGTGCATTTCACGGGCGCCGAGGCCGAAAAGCTGGTAGACGGCTTGGGGCTTGTTTCGTTTAACAGCGTGGGTGTACACACGCGTTTCGGCGTGTTGGTAGAAAATATGATTCGCGAACTGCAGTTTAAGCGGCCGCTTGCCGAAGAGCTTACCGCATCGCTGCTCCGAGAACTGCTGGTGCGTATGGCCCGTGGCTGTTCCGAGGATGAGCGTCCGCACGTGGCGGCGGTAGAAACCGCGGTAGCGGAAATTGAAAACCGCTTTACCGAACC
>JAZQTE010000230.1:0-8994 GCA_045630505.1 Acutalibacteraceae bacterium
CCTCGCCGTCTTTGGCATACGGTGCTACCGTGGGATTGCTCGCTTCGGTTAAATCGTGCAACCGCTCGTCCACCGCCGCTTCGGGAATACCAAACACCCCCACGGTATGCGAACGAATCGTATCGCCCGAAAACTTCTGCAAATACGCTGCCACGCTATCCACAAACATCGGCACCAATTCCTTGGGCGGGCCGGGCAGCAGGATCACACATTTATCGTCTTTTTCTACGGCGCAGCCGGGCGCTGTGCCATGGTCGTTTTTAAACACAACGCACCCTTCGGGCAGCATCGCTTGCTTGCGGTTGTTTTCGGTAAATTCTTTACCCGTTGCCGCAAAATAGTCTTGAATACGCTGTTCGCTTTCGGGATCCGTTACCAGTGCCAAGCCCAGCACCTCGGCCACCGTTTCCCGTGTCAGATCATCGTCCGTGGGGCCTAACCCGCCCGTCAGTATCACCATATCGGCGCGCGACAACGCCAGCTCCACTGCTGCACGCAACCGATCACGGTTGTCGCCCACCGTAGACTGATATAACGTATCGATGCCGTACACGGCCATCTCGCGAGATAAAAACTGGCTGTTGGAATTCAAAATATCTCCCAAAAGCAGTTCCGTTCCCACGGTCAGTATCTCTGCGTTCATAGCTCTTCGCCACCTTTGCCTATGTTCTGAATCAGAATTTTTCTACGCGAACCCCCGCCAACGCTTCCTCAATCAGTTCCTCCACCGAAAGCTTCTGTTCGGCAGCCTCCAATTCTTCTATACGGGGGCGTGTGCGCGGATGCTTGGGTGTAAACACCGTGCAGCAATCCTCATACGGCTGGATCGACGTTTCAAACGTACCGATCTTCCGCGCAATCGCAATAATTTCTTCTTTATCCATACCAATCACGGGGCGGAATACCGGCAGCGTCGCCACCGCATCGGTGCATCGAATGGCGCCCATCGTTTGGCTGGCCACCTGCCCCACGCTCTCACCCGTGATCAGCGCGCCGCAATCCAAGCGTTCTGCAAGGCGCGAAGCGATCTTCATCATAAAGCGCCGCATGATCAGCGTGAACAGCTCCTCGGGACAATGCTTGCCGATCTCCTCTTGAATATGCGTGAACGGAACGATATGAATGGAGGTGTGTCCGGCGTACTCGCCCACCTGCTTGAGCAGCGATTTCACCTTCATCTCGGCACGCTCGCTGGTATACGGCGGTGAAGCAAAATGTACCGCCGCCAGCTCAATGCCGCGTTTCGCCATCATATACGCCGCCACGGGCGAATCGATACCACCCGAAAGCAGCACCGCCGCCTTGCCGCCCGTGCCCACAGGCATACCACCCGCGCCGGGCTGCTGCTCGCCGTGTACGTACGCCGCAAAATCGCGGATCTCCACCCACACCGTCATTTCGGGGTTGTGTACGTCAACCGATAAATGCGGAAACGCCTCCAGCAAATACGCACCCACCTCCGCGCACAGTTGCGGCGAAGTCATCGGGAATTTTTTATCGGCACGCTTGGCCTCCACCTTAAACGTCTTGGCACGGCGCAACGGCTTTGCTAAATACTCGGCCGCCGTTTTTTGAATGGCCTCCAACTCCTTGTCGACCACCGCCGCACGCGAAAACGCTGAAATACCAAACACCTTGGAAACGCAGTCACTCACCTCGTCCCAATCGGTATCGTCGCCTTGCGGCTCAATATAAATGGTCGATTGCGCCTTGCGGAAGGTAAACGCCCCCACGCTTTTCAGCCGCCACCGCAAATTTTTAATCAGCACGTCCTCAAACGTACCGCGGTTTAGGCCCTTCAGCGCCAATTCCCCGTTTTTAATTAATATAATTTCCTTTGCCATATCACTGATACTCCTTCGGCAGTGCCAGTCCTTTGTTCACATACCACGCCTTCGGCATCAACACGTCCGTGTTTGCCACCGTCAGCATCGGGTCCACGGCAACGTCCTCGCCCTCGCGCACACGCCGCGCCACTACCACCGTGCGTCCGTTTTTCAACGTCGTATCACGCTTGTTGCTGCATGTTGACAGCGTAAGCAGCTGGTCGCTCGGCAGCACGTCCACGCCGCCGTAATCATACAACGACCGTGCCAAAACACGCTCCAAGAACGTCTTTTTCGAGTTCTCGGTCGCAAACTGGGTGCGAATGTAATCAAACGCCGCATCACCCGTGGCGTCGGCGTCCAGCACCATCACCGCAATCACCTTGTAGGTAATGCTCTCACCGTACAGCGTATCCAGTGTCAGCGTCGTCAGCTGCCGCGCACGCTCCACGTTTCCCGAAACCAAGGTGTTAAACCGAGAAAACATCTGCTTACTGTTTAGATTATGGCCGTAGATCACCACGTTATGCTCCTCGTCAAGCGAAGAAAGCACGTTACGGTAATCCATAAACAGCGTGCCGGCCTTATCGTGACCGCCCATAAAATCGCGGTACAAGTAATAATCGTTATCCTCTGCCTGCACCACGGGATTATCAATGGCACCTTCAAACAGATCGCCCTTCGTCCCGTTTTGGTCGGCCGTAAATTTCAGCCACGCCACCACGTCTTGATTGCGACGGTACAGCGGCTCAAAGGAAGGATCCATCCCCTCGGGAAATACGATGGGCGTATCGTCCTCTTTGCTTGGCTGCTGTGGGGTTTGTTCTCCGTTTTCATATAAATCACGCAGCGAATGATGCACCTGCTGCGTATAATGCGGCTGCAGCCACACCTCGTCGATCACGTAATACGTGGCGCTCAAAAACACGGCAAGCGCCAACAAAAACGATAATTTGCGAATCCATTCCGAACGGCTGTCCCCCCTCACGGGGATCACCGACCGCAAGGCGTTCGCTACCTTGTCCAAAACCCTTTTCATCACGAACGTCTCCTTTGTAACGTGCTCATCGCCTCGGCAATTGCCTCTGTTAATCGACGAACCTCATCTTCGGTATTCCCATAACAAAAGCTGATTCGCAGCGATGAATCGATCTCGTCGTTCGGCAGCTCCATCGCCGTCAGCACCGCACTGTGCTTCCCTTTAGAGCACGCCGAACCCGATGAAACGTAAATATCCTTTTCTTCTAAATAATGCAGCACCGTTTCGCTGCGTAAGCCCGGCAGCGACAAATGCACGATATACGGCACGCCGCCCTGCGGCAAATGCAGCCGCACGCCGTCCAGCCGTGAAAGCTCCTCACACAGCACGCGTTTGAGCGCCTCGTAGTGCTCGCGCTGCTTTTCAAACGGCACGACCGCCGCAGCCGCCGCACCGAACCCCACAATAGCCGGCACCGCTTCGGTACCGCTGCGCAGCCCCTTTTCCTGTCCGCCGCCGATCTGCCGCGGAAGCACACGCACACCGCGCCGCACGTAAAGAGCGCCGCAGCCCTTCGGCCCGTGGATCTTATGGCTGCTCACCGTGAGCAGATCCACGCCCCAGCGCTCGGCTTTTATCGGCAGCTTGCCTGCCGCTTGCACACAATCGGTGTGAAACAGCGCTTGCGGAGCGCACTCCTTCACCGCTTCCGCAATGGCAGGAATATCCATACGGGCACCCGTTTCATTGTTCACCGCCATCACGCTCACCAGCGTAGTATCGGCACTGCACGCTGCAGCTATCTGCTCTGCCGTCACCGTACCGTCTGCCTGCGGTTTTACACGCGTCACCTGCCAGCCCTGCTTTTCAAGCTCATCAAAGCACGCCGCCACCGACGGATGCTCCAGCATCGTCGTCACCGCCACGTGTGCCTTGCGACGGCACGCCTCGGCCGCACCTAAAATAGCCAAATTGTTGGCCTCCGTACCGCCCGACGTAAAGGTGATGCTTTCTGCCTTGGCACCAATCAAGCCTGCCACGGCTTCGCGCGCTGCAGCCACCTCGGCCTCGGCACGTACACCCAACGTATGCAAAGAGGACGGATTGCCGTACACGTCACGCATCACACGCACCATTTCGTCCACCGCTTCACGGCACACCGCCGTCGTTGCGCTGTTGTCAAAATACGCCATTTCCGCCTCTCCTTTTCTCAAAAATCCGCACCGCACCCTCGCTTTTTGCCGCAAGGCCACAGTACGACATATATATCATATCACAAAATATTAAAAATGACAACCTTTATTACAACACTGTCATAATTCCCCATCAACACACAAAAGCGGCCACCCTCACGGGTGGCCGCTTTTCGTTAATCGTCGTCAACGTTCAGGTCGTCTTCGTTATCCTCCACGATCGGTTCGCTGTGGATAATATCTGCCAACGCGCTGTCGGCAAGCAGTTCCAAACGCTCCGCCAAAGGAGCCTCATAGTGTTTCAACAGTAATTCCTCCTCACAGTAATGTCGAAGCGGAAGCAATGCTGTTGCTGAGCTGGGAAGCACAATAAACCGTCTGCTGTTGGCCTTCGGCATTCTCAAGCACCACGTAACCGCGTGCCGTGTAGGTGCGATCTTGGTGGTTGGTAATCATCACCGAGGTGAAATCCACGTAGTTTTCGGTATAGTCGATCAAACGCATACCGGAGCCCTTCGTGTACGCCGTCGATGTCCACAGTGCGTTCTCCTTCGTCAATTCCACTTCCACGCCTTCGTTTTCCTCGTAACGCTTCAACAGAGAACCGAATTCCACGATCTCGTATTCCTCGCCGCCGAAGCTTACCATAAGCGTTTGCTCTTCCTCGTCAAACTTGGTAGCCATATTCATACGCGTCAAGAAACGAATACCGTCATACGTTACACCGTCATCTTTCACACGCAACGACGTACCAATGGTGTCCATCGCAAAGGTTTGGTCAGCCGTAGACACGAATTGCGCAGTTACTTGGGTACCGTTGGCTGGCATTTTAAACTGGAAGCTGTTGCCGGCCGTGCCGCCAAAAGTGTTTTCCGTCAACGATTCGTTGAGGATCTTCACTTTCTTCCCGTTCGCATCCGTGTAGGTCAGCGTGCCGGGCACCATCAAATAACCGCTTTTGGGTGTTACCTTCACCGTTACGATCTCACCTTCAGCAGGCTGTACGTACGAATCTTCCGAAGAGTCGGTTTCGCTCGTCAACCGCAGCGTGCCGCCCGTGGGCGCTGCCGCCGTCACCGCTTTACCGACTTCCACAATACGGATATCGTCAAGATACACGCCTTTTGTAGTATCGCCGGTATCCAAACCCATGGCAAATACATACCCCAAATCATCAACGCTGTTTTTCGTTGCGAAATTTAAGCGGATCTCTTTCCAATCCTCTGAACCGGCCGTATTCATATCCGTCCAACCGGTATTACGAACAAGGCCCTTGCCGCTGTTCAAATACACGGCAAAGGCGCCGCCCTTCACGCGCATCACCAATTGATACGACGTATTCGGCTGCAGGCCGATCTTGCCTTTGTAGTAGGGTGATACCTTGCCATTGCCGGCCGAAAGGTATAAGCAATGATTGCCGTCGGCTTCCGTTACGAGATCGTAGCGAGAGTGGGCAATAATCTCATACCACTCGCTGCTGTTGGAGGCATACGTAGAGCTTTCGAAATCGCCACCAAGCAGATAGTTGCCGTCAAACACGCCCAAATCGGTAAACACCATATCGTCAACGTAGAAGGGCTTGTCGGCCTTGGCACCCGATACCTTCATAACCATTCCATAGCCATCATCAGGGGCCTTTTCGGATTTCGGTATTGCCGTATGCATCAGCAATTTGCGCGTTACCCACTTGCCGCTTTCATTCACATAAGCCGGGGAACCGCCGCAAATACCGCGGGTGCCGTTGTTCGAATTGATCGACACGTAGCCCGTTGCACCCTCGGGGATATACACGCGGAACGACAGCTCATACATGTGCCCTCTCACAAAACCCCAAGACGCCCCAACATAGTTGGAAGCGGTGGAAGCTTTGGTGAGCGCCCACACGTGGTTAGTCGCATCCTCGGGATCCTCCGCAACGGTGGAGCCGAAGGCCGTTCTCCAGCCCTTAATTTTATCCGTCACACTGGAATCTTCAAAGTCGTCGCTCCATTTTACCGTGGCTGTCGCCTCGGCCGAGGCAGGCAGCACCAAACCGCACACACTGCAGGTCAGCAACAGAGCGGCCGCCAACAAAACGGCTAACATCCGTTTAGTAAGAATTTTCACACAATCATCTCCTATACCTATAGCACTCCTAAAATAATACATACCACTTTTAAACGAAAAAGTCAACCTTTTTGACGAGGTTTCCTCAGTGGCCGAAAAAACTCTTTCAGCTGCGCAGCACATTCCTCGGCCAACACCCCGTTTTCGCAAAGTGGCTTGTGGTTGTACGGCAAGGCGAACAAGTCAACCAGCGAACCGCACGAACCCGCTTTAGGATCGGTCGTTCCGTACACCACGCGGTCAATGCGTGCATTAATGATCGCCCCTGCACACATCGGGCACGGCTCCAGCGTCACGTACAGCGTGCAACCCGAAAGCCGCCAACCGCCAAGCGCTTTGCAAGCATTCGCAATCGCTTCGATCTCGGCGTGGGCAAGCGCCTGCCTATCTGCCTCACGGCGATTACGACCGCTTGCGATGATCTCGCCATCCTTCACGATCACCGCACCCACGGGCACCTCACCCTCGGCAGCCGCTTCGGCGGCAAGCGCCATGGCCGCTTTCATAAAAGCTTCGTCAGCACTTACGCCTTCGGCAGCATACTGAATCCCAATATCAACAGCCATGCAATCACTCCTATCACCAGTGCGGGAGATTTCAATAAAGTTTTCACACAGTCGCTCGTTGTCAGCTGCGGATGCCGCCCGTATAACGGGCGCAGCAAATCGTGTTTCCACGGCGCACGGAACAAATAAAAAATGCAAAACAGCATCGTTCCGATAAACACTATCACCGTGAAAACAAACGGGTCCAGCGGCGATTGCTCGCCCAAAAACTGTTCCGCCCAACCAAGAACCACCGAGGTCGCGTTATTCACGAAATGCAGCACCACCGCAGGCCAAATACTACCCGTGCGCACCGTCAACCAGCCCAGCATCAAGCCCAATACCAGCGCAAACGGCAGCTGCAGCACGTTGCCGTGAATTAAACCGAACAGCACCGCCGACACGATAATCGAAAACCAATCCCCGTAAGGGCGCAGCGCCCCCAGCACGAAACCGCGCATTGCCATTTCTTCAAGCAAAGCAGGAAACACCGCCGTGGCAACGATATTCAGCACCAAGTTCCACACCGAAGGCGTATACTCGATCGACATTTCGGGGATCGGCACGCCAAAACTGCTGAAAAACGTCATAATATACGAGGAGAGGATATTCCCTGCCACCGCAACCGTCATACCGCCGAAGATCGCCAGCATATACGTTCCCTGCGGCACCCTGCGCGTGGGAAACGGCGTCTCCTCTCGACGGGCAATCAGTGCCGTGATCAGCACGGGCGCACCGACGTACAGCGTGTATTGCAGCATCGTAAACAGCAGCTTACCCACCGCACCCAAGCCGTAGTCGGCGGCGGCTAAATTCAAAAGCCCCACCACGTGTGCCACGCTTAACAACAGCGAAATGAAAAGCTGCCCTGCAAACAGCGCCAGCAACAAAAATCCTATAAAATTGGCATCCCGTTTTAAAGACCGTGCAGCAGCCGTTTTCACCGTGCGTCACTCACCTTCGTTCTAATATGCGTTTATTATACACGATTGCGCCAAAATACGCAATGCAAAATTTTTTCTTGACAACGGAGAAACAGTGTGTTAGAATGACCTCGCAAAGAAACAAGGGGTGCTGTTAAAAACGGCTGAGAGGATATGTTCCAACCCTGTAACCTGATCCGGATAATGCCGGCGGAGGGATGTTTACCAAAGCGTATGCGCACTGCAGGGCGTATTGTTTGTGTTGTGGCACTCTCCGTTTCGGGGAGTGTTTTTTTGTTATCAAGAAAGGATGTGCTTTTATGTCTTCTCGCAGTCAATCCGCCTACCGTTTAACCGAAAGCGCCGTAATGCTTGCGTTCGCCTCGGTTCTCAGCGTTTTAAAGATCGTGGATATGCCCTACGGTGGCAGCATCACCGCGTGCAGTATGCTCCCCCTCATCGTGATCGCCTATCGCTACGGCGTCAAATGGGGCCTGCTCACGTCGTTCACCTACGGCCTCATCCAAGCCCTTCTCGGTATGGAAAACTTTTCCTATGCGCCCGGCTTCACCTCTATGGTCACGCTGCTGCTGTTCGATTATCTCGTGGCCTTCCTCGTGCTGGGGCTTGCCGCTCTGTTCCGCAAGCAAGGCCGCTCGCAGACTGCCGCGCTCGCCGCGGCTGCCGTTGTCACCGGCATTCTCCGCTATTTGTGCCACACCGTATCGGGCTTCACCGTCTGGCGCGATCTGAGCGTTCCGTTCAACGAATCGCTCGCGTATTCGTTCTCGTATAACGCCACGTATATGATCCCCGAAACGATCATTCTCACCCTCGGTGCGATCTACGTATCTCGCGTGCTGTCCTTCGAAGGCGCCACCGTTACTCGCGCCAACAAGGACGTTGCCACCGCTCCTGCCGCAACCGTGCTGTCGATACTGGCAAAAACGGCACTGCTGGTCGCCGCCGTATGGGCCATCGTCATCGTTGCCCCTGCTATGCAATCGGCCGAAAGCGGCTCGCTGTTCTTGGCAGGTCTTGCCGGCGTAAGCTGGAGCACCGTGGGTATCGTACTCGCCTCGGGCGCCGTCCTCTTCGCCGTGCTCTCGCTCATTGCTAAAAAAATCGAAAGCAAATAACACCAAAACGCACAAATAAAAAGCACGGAAGCTGCTTCGTCAAGAAGCTGTCTTCCGTGCTTTTTTATTCGCTCAATTCCAAACGGTACCGCCCCGGCGCCAGCGTATCGAGCTGTATACTCATACTCACCGAGCCGCCGCCCACCGAAGGCTGTCCGGCCGCCGTGCCTGTAGCGACCTCCTGCTCGTTTGCATCATACACTCTCCACCGCACCTGCGGCGCTACCTCGGAAACGTCATCGGCATACTGCACGAAGCCTCGAAACACCACCAGCAGCGTGCC
>JAZQTE010000231.1:0-1818 GCA_045630505.1 Acutalibacteraceae bacterium
CGTTCTGCAGATATCTGTAGCTTGAAAGGCCTGATGCGATAACGTTTTCAAAAAATGCTGCAGTATCGCCTGCTTTAAGTGCCGCGCTCTGCTTTTCAACGCGCTGATTCTCCGTTGCAAAGTGATATGCTCTCATAAAGCATCTGTCGCCAAGCTCTTCTCTGATTCTCTTTGCGTTTGCGATGATCTCGCAAAGGCTGACCTCTCTCAGCACCTCCTTGCCGAAGAGCGCCGCCACCGCCTTCATTTCTGCGGGCACGGAGGCATAATCCTCGTTAAGGTCTGCGTGGTTTCCGCCTGTATCTGTGATACAGAGGCTGTATCCCGCCTTGGAAAGATCAAAGGACTGCTTTTCGATGATGGGAGATGCGGGATTCTCAAAATCGATGGAGATGAAGCCGCCAACAGCGCAGGCTGTCTGGTCCATAAGTCCGCAGGGCTTGCCGAAATATACGTTTTCCGCGTATTGAGCAATCTTGGCAATCTCTACCGCACCTACCGCGCCGTCGTTGTACAGATGGTTAAACACCGTACCCAACAATACCTCAAACGCCGCCGAAGACGATAACCCCGAGCCTTTCAGTACGTTGGACGTGGTGTAGGCATTAAGACCGCCGATGCGGTAGCCGAGCTGTTCAAAGCGTGCCGCCACACCGCGCACCAGCGAAGAAGAACGGTTGGTTTCCTTCGGGTGAACCGACAGATCGTTTAATTCGATGCGATCGGGTTTGTAGCCTGCCGATTGAATACGCACGGCGTTTTCGTCGCTTTTGGCAACGATGCCGATGATATCCAGATTTACGCCTGCCGCCAGCACGCAGCCGTGGTTGTGATCGGTGTGATTGCCGCCGATTTCGGTGCGTCCCGGTGCGGAAAATAGCGTGATATCCTCGCTGTCGCCGTACAGCTCCACGAAGGCTTCGATCGCCTTGGCGTAGCGCTGGCGCTGTGAATATACCGCCTTGCCGCCGTACATACGGGCAAAACGAAGGTCGTATTTTCCACCGTGAATGGCAGACAGCAGCGTGCTTGCATTACTCATAACGGACACTCCTTATCGTTAGGTCTTGTTTTTGTGTTTGATATAGTCGAACAGCTTGGTGAGGGGGGTGAAACGGTCGGGCAAATATTGGGCCGACATCGCATCAAAAAAGCCCAGCACCATACAGAACGTGCCGATCAGCTTGGGCGCCAAGAAGGGAAAATCCACCATACCGTGCACCACGAACGCCACGGCAAACAGCAGGAAAACCAGTCCCGTGGGTGCCGAAAGACGCGAACGGTTAAGCAGCCCCAGACTGTCCTGCAGCAAACGTGTTGCAACAAGGCATAGGAGGAAGAGGGCAATAAAGCCGCCCTCCACCATTACCTGCAGCACCAAGTTGTGCGCGTGTGGAGCATTGACTCCCATACGCGTGAGATATTCCCAAAAATTTGAAACGCCGGGCCCCAGCCCGATGAGCGGGCTTTGGATGATGGCTTGTATCGCCACCTCCCATGCTTCCAAGCGTTCAAAGATGGCGTTGCCGCCCTCACCGATGGAAAGAAAACGGCCAATCATCGCTTCGGGTACCAAGGAGATGGCTGCCACCAAGCACATAGCGAAGGGGGAGAGGCGGTGCAAATGCGTGATCATAATGAGCAGTAGCATCGAAAGCAGCGCAATGTATGCTCCGCGCGAGAAGGATACGAGCGCACCGAACACGGCCAGCACTGTGAAAATACGGCCGCTGAAGCGCAGCAGCGTGCGCTTGCCGTAGAAGCCGTAGTACCCCACCAGCGGAATGACCATCACCAGATATTCGGCCAAAATGTTGG
>JAZQTE010000232.1:0-5566 GCA_045630505.1 Acutalibacteraceae bacterium
CTCACGGTAGCGGCATTAGCGGCGCAGGTGAATATGGAGGTCTGTTGGTTCTCACGTTTGTTTCGCAGGCAGATGGGCGTGTCACCGCAACAGTATTTAATGAGCGTGCGTATGACGAAGGCAAAAGAATTATTGCGCACCACCGATTGCCCCGTGGGGGAAGTGGCACGGCTGACGGGATACGATAACCCACTGTATTTCAGCCGTTTGTTCAGCAAAACGTGTGGGTATCCGCCACGGGAATATCGCAGAAAAGAGGGATTACGATGAAAGCGTTTTTTCACACCTTGGGCTGCAAGGTGAATCAATACGAAACACAAGCCATGCGTCGCTTGTTGGAGGATGTCGGCTACGAAACGGCGGAATTTTCCGTGGGGCAAGCCGATATCGGTGAAGCGGTGCTGGTGATCAATTCCTGCACCGTCACGGGGGAGAGCGACCGCAAATTGCGGCAGCTGCTTCGCCGCTGCCGCCGCGAGCATCCGCAAGCCGTGTTGGTGCTCACGGGCTGCTTTCCGCAGGCGTTTCCCGACGATGCCGAAGCGCTGGCCGAGCCTGATATTGTGCTCGGTAACGCCGCCCGTCGCGAATTGCCCGAGCGCCTTGCACAGTATTTGAAAAACCGAAGCCGTGTGGTGGCCATCGGCCCGCACGGCAAGGAATACGAAAGCTTGTCGATTTGCGAGTTTCAAGGGCGCACGCGTGCGTTTGTGAAAATCGAAGACGGGTGCGACCGTTTTTGCTCCTATTGCATTATTCCGTATGCGCGCGGAAGAGTGCGTTCCAAGCCGCTCAAAGAACTGGCCGAAGAAGCCGAACGCTTGGCGGCGCAGGGGTATTCCGAAATCGTGCTGGTGGGCATCAATCTCACTGCCTACGGCAAGGATACGGGGGACACCGTTTGCGATGCGGTGGAAACCGCGGCGCGCCCTGCAGGCATTCGCCGTGTGCGACTTGGTTCTATCGAACCCGACCATATGACCGACGAGGTGGTGCGCCGTTTGGCGGCGTGTGAAAAGCTGTGTCCGCAATTCCATTTGGCACTGCAAAGCGGATGCGATGCGACGCTCAAGCGAATGAACCGTCACTATACCACCGCCGATTACCGTGCCCTGTGCCAAAAGCTGCGCGAGGTGTTTCCCCGTTGTGCGATCACTACCGATATTATGGTGGGCTTCCCCGGCGAAACCGAGGAGGAATTCGCCGAATCGTTAGCCTTTGCCGAGGAGATCGCCTTTTCTCGTATTCACTGCTTCCCGTATTCGCGCCGCACGGGAACACCGGCCGCCAAAGCGGCAGGGCAGGTGCCGAACGCCGAAAAGCTGCGCCGCAGCAAATTGATGATCGCTGTGGGCGAGCGCAGCCGCCAAGCGTACGAGCAAGCGCTGGTGGGGCAAACGGTGGACGTGCTGCTCGAAACCGAACAGCCCGATGGGCGTATCGATGGCTATACCGACACCTACGTACCCGTTATCGTGTCGGGCGGCCGCTCGGGAGAGCTGGTTCCCGTTCTCATTACCGCCTACGAAAACGGCGTTTGTATCGGCGAGGTGGATTTATTACAATAAATCTTTCTATAAAAAAAGAAAGCAGACAGTGTTTACTATCTGCTTTCTTTTTACGATTAGAGTTCCATTAGCCAGAGTTTGTTAGGAGAAAATTCGAGACGGTAGTTTCTATCGTTGCCAATCATAAATTTGCGTGAAGTGATTCTTATATTGGTTTTATTGTCCAGTTTTAACCCAAGTTGCGGCATGGCAACGCATACATCGTCGACCAATATATCGTCGCAGTAAATTTTTGCTTGCAAAGTTCCGTCGGTAACTTTTTCAATGGATGGCGCAACAGTTGTTGAATATGTGTTTTGAATTTGCAAATCAAATTGCAATTTGTTTTTAGAAAGAATAGTTTTTGTGGAGATTTTTAGAGAAGAAAAAAGCTCTTCGGAGGTTGCTTCGTCAAACACAACTTTTAGTTTTGCTTCCTCGAGTAGGCGCTCATAGCGTTTTATACTTTCGTGTAATTTGAATTTGCGGTCAAGGATTTCATCTGATAACGAAGCATTCGATATTGTGTTTGCAAGATGGTTGGCAAACGCCTTGTTCGCAGCATTTTCCTTTTCAATTTCTTGGTTTTTAAGCATAGCGTTTCCTGCAGCAGCAGCGCCTGCAGCAGGACCGGCAATGCCTGAGGCGATTCCTCCTATCAGCGCCCAATCATTTTTAGGTTTTTGATAAGCGGAGCTTCTAATGTTTGCTGCAAGGGAACCTAAAGAGTTGAGCGATTCGAGGTTAGCTTTATCGTCGGCCAGTGCAGTGGACAACATGAAAATTCTTTTTTCATTTCCTGAAAAGTCTTTTAATGTTTCTGCGAATTTAATTTCTGAAAGTTCTTTTTCATCGAGAACGGCCTCTTGTGGGGTGGATAATTTGATTTTGTATTCCTCTTGCTCTGCAGCCAATCGTATTTCTTCATTTTTTATTCCAAGAGAAAAATACTGATTGAGCTTGTCTGCTGTTAAATATAGTTCTTGATATTCTTGCGGAATGGAATGGGAGTTTAAGATTTCCCGAGCAATAAGAGCTGCCTTCTTTAAGTGATATTCGTCATCCAATGAGGTAACGCCATTCTTTTTACAAAGTGAGAAAAATTCATCCACAGGCAGTTCCCAATTCCCGGCTTTTATAAGATTTAGCCTAGTTTCGGCTTCTTTTGCTTTTTCTCTTTCGCTTTTTGTTTGATTTCTAAAGCCGTTAATAATAGCTATCAAAAGGATCGCCCAAACAATACTGCATGCCACGCCAATAGCTTCTTGCCCGGCGGCAATCAAGGCTATACCGACAACTACACCAATGATAGCAATTACAGACCAGCAACCTAAAGCCATAGTATATCTCTCCCCAAGTGTTACATTTTTACCAGTATAACACGCAAGCGACCGAAAGTAAAGAAATTTGTAAAAAGCAAAGAAACGGTTGCTGTTGTTTTTTATGTAAATAGCGTACAAGGTTTATAGAGGAGGATCCCCTGCCGTAACACGTTGCGCATAATAAAAGACCGCCGAGGTTCGGCGGTCTTTTTGTTTACATTTTATTCAGCGTCGGCGTATTTCATTTCGGCAAGCTGGGCGATGAGCTCGATCGCGTTTTCGTAGCTGACCGAATTGGTGTTGATGCACAGATCGTAGTGCGAGGCGGCGCCCCATTTTTTGCCGGAATAGAAATTGTAGTAGTTGGCACGCTTTTTATCGCTGCGAGCGATGCGGTTCTTCGCTTCGGCGGCGGTAACACCGTCGAACTCCGATACGCGGGCGATGCGATGATCAAGGTCGGCGTGAATGTACACCGTAACGAGGTACGGATACTTTTGCAGCACGTAGTCGGCACAGCGGCCTACGAACACGCAAGCGCCGCGTTCGGACAGCGAGCGGATCGCATCGAACTGGGCTTGGAATACCTGCTGGTTCACGGGCATCGAATAATTCATCAGCCCCGTTTCGTTCAGCGCGTAGGCACCCGTGGACAGCGTGTACAGCAAGCTGCTGGTGGGCTTTTCGTCGAAATACGCAACGACCTCCTCCGACAGACCGCTTTCCTGAGCGGCGTGGGTGAGGATCTCTTTATCGTAGCAGGGGACACCCAGTTTTTCGGCCAAGCGTCTGCCGATCTCGTGACCGCCGCTACCGAATTGACGAGCGATAGTGATAATAACAGGATGCTTCATTGTGTTTCCCCTTTCTGATTAATAACGGGCAAGATAACGGTCGAGTTCCCATTGGGTGACACGAATCTTATACTCGTTCCACTCTTGGGTTTTATGCTGCACGAAGCAGGAGAAGATGTGCTCGCCCAGCGTTTCGCGGATCAGTGAGTCGGCCTTCATGGCGCGTACCGCTTCCTTCAGGTTGGAGGGCAGGTTCTTCACGCCCAGCGCTTCGCGTTCGTCTTCATCCATTTCGAACAGATTGGCTTCGATGCCTTCGGGCGGCGTTAAGCCGCGGCGAATACCGTCCAGACCGGCAGCCAAGCAGAGCGCCAGCACCAAGTACGGGTTTGCCGAGGGATCGGGATTGCGAAGCTCGATACGGGTGCCGGCGCCGCGCGAAGCGGGAACACGCACCAACGGGCTGCGGTTGGAGCCCGACCACGCAATATATACGGGAGCTTCGTAGCCAGCCACCAAGCGCTTGTAGGAGTTAACGAGCGGATTGGTAATGGCGCTCATGCCCTTGGCGTGCTCTAAAATACCGGCAATGAATTGATAGGCGGTTTTGCTCAGCCCCATCGCATCGTCGGGATCGTAGAAGGCGTTTTTGCCGTCCTTCGTGAGCGACATATTCACGTGCATACCGCTGCCTTCCTTGCCGAATACGGGCTTCGGCATAAAGGTGGCGTACATATCGTGCTTGTGCGCGATGGTTTTGATCGCCAACTTAAAGGTGACGATGTTATCGGCAGCCGACAAGGCGTCGGCATATTTGAAATCGATCTCGTGTTGGCCGTTGGCGTTTTCGTGGTGCGAGGCTTCGATCTCGTAGCCCATATCCTCCAGTGCCAAGCACATATCGCGGCGAACGGCTTCGCCCAAATCGGTGGGGCCAAGCTCAAAATAGGCGCCGCGGTCGCGCGTTTCGGTGGTGGGGTGGCCTTCTTCGTCGTAATTAAACAGGAAGAACTCGCATTCGGGGCCGACGTTAAAGCAATCGAAGCCCATATCCTGCGCTTCCTTGATAACGCGCTTGAGCAGGCCGCGCGGATCACCGGCGAAGGGCTTGCCGTCGGGCGTGTAGACGTCGCAGATCAGGCGGGCGACCTTGCAGGAATCCTGGTACCACGGGAACACCATAAAGGTATCGTAATCGGGATAGAGGTACATATCGGATTCTTCAATACGCACGAAGCCTTCCACAGAGGAGCCGTCGAACATACATTGGTTATTCAGCGCCTTTTCTAATTGGCTTGCCGTGATAGCAATGTTTTTGAACGCACCGAAGATATCGGTAAATTGCAAACGAATAAACCGAATATCCTGTTCCTTTACGATGCGCACGATGTCGGCGGCTGTGTACTTACTCATACGAAATCACCCTTATTCTTTCTGTATCCTACAAGGGAAAATCTCCCTTTTTATCTATATTAATTATAAAAGCGGAATAGGCTTCTTGTCAATAGTTTTTACGCAAATGGGACATACTATTAGCCGAAGGGAGTTGGTTATATGAACCGCAAAGACAAGCGCCCCACGCGCATTTACCCCGATAAACGAACGGTTACAAGATCCCCCGCCACACCAGAAGGATCAACACCAGTGTTACAAGACAAAACAGACACCCGAGAAGAACGCCCACGCTGACGCGACGGCGCGGTGCGTTGCCGGTTTTTTGGATCAAATGTGCGGCGCGCAGTGCCGATACCACGGATTTATACAGCAGCACCGTAAGCACGGCGTTGAGCGTTGCTTTAAATAGATTAAACGGCAAGAACGCCGAAAGCAGCAGCGGTTCGATCTGTTCGCGCGGGATGTTCATATACAGCGGCGTGATGAGCCAGTTCCACAGCACCATACC
>JAZQTE010000233.1:0-1354 GCA_045630505.1 Acutalibacteraceae bacterium
AAAAGTTCCCCGATGCGGATATGAATCTTGTTATTCCGTGCCGTGCGAATATGGAAGGCTTTCTGCGGCTGTTTACCGAAACCTACGGCGATGCCGAAAGCTACCTGCACCGTTTGGGACTGACGGAAACGGAGATTGCCCGTATCAAAGAAAAACTGTAAAGGAGTGTCGCTCTAATGGCTTCGTGGATGGTTCATTTGCGTGTGGCAGACAAGCTGTTGTCGGTGTTGCCGATGCTGAACCCTACTGAGTTTGTGGTCGGTAATATTGCACCCGACAGCGGTCTGCCGAACGGCGACGGCACCTATACACCCGATAAAGATCAGTCACATTTTCGCACCGACCATAACAGCGAGCATCCATCCCCCGATCCGGCGTTGTTTATGTCGCAGTATATGACACCCTCACAATGGGCGATGTATACACCGCGTGAACGGTCGTTTTATCTCGGCTATTATGCACATCTGCTGACGGATGTAGCGTGGGTTGATAATATCTTTCGGCCGTGTATGGAACAGCACAAAAACGAAAGCGAAAACGAAAACGATCCTCACGGGTTTATCAACGGCCCGTTGAAACGCGATTGGTACGATCTGGACTATCTGTATCTCAAAGAGCATCCGAACTTCCGCGCGTGGGAGATCTACAAAGCCGCCGAAGGGTTTGATAACACCTATATTGATCGGTTTGCACGACACGCCTTTGCAGACCGACAACAATTTATTGTATGGTTTTATTCACAAGAGAAGGACAACCTTGATCGGGTATATCCTTATTTGACAAAGGAACGCGCCGAGGAATTTGTGGTGCAAACGGCAGTGGAGATTGCAGAAGAATTGAAGCAGTTTGTTAGCAAACAACGAATATTTCTCGAAATTCCCAACGAAGGCCACGAAAAAGCGTATGCGGAAATGATGGATCGTTGGGAAGCTTCGGGTGAAACGATTGCGCCGCAGTTATTAAGCCGATACAGCAGTAAACTGAGTGGCAACGTGCCGTATTCACGTTGGCTTGAATGGTGCGAGGATGATCGTACCACAGGTGCGGCTTTGTCAACCGGTGTTCCTTGTACGCTGTATTTTCTCGTGAACGATACTGGGGATATTTTAGGGAGTATCGTTATCAACCACGGTAACACACATCGCGGTTATCTGCACGCGGGTATTGTCCCTTGGAACAGAGGTAAAGGATACGGAACAGCGATGCTGGAACTGGCACTTGCCAAATGCCGTGAAATGGGTATAACCAACGTGGACATCGTCCCTTATGACGGTAATCACGGTGCTGTTAAGGTAATTGAAAAGAACGGCGGCGTGTTGGTGGACGAGTTCTTTGAGGATGGAAAGAAAAGTTT
>JAZQTE010000234.1:0-4191 GCA_045630505.1 Acutalibacteraceae bacterium
TTCTTTTCGTTCTTATAAAGCTCGAAAAGATCGCCGTCGTATCCCGTTTCTGCCGCGTAATCCGCAAGCTTAAAGTACAAATGCGTTGCCTGCATGCCAAGGCAGATGCCAATTAGCGGCTTGCCCGTCTTCACAGCGTGGTCGATTACCTGAAAATGATGCGGCCAAAACTTTTTACCGCCGCACACCACGAACGCATCAAAACGGTCTAATACGCCATCGGGAATGCGCCCGTCGTCGGGAAGAATACCGGCAGGGATGCCGCCGCATTCATAAATGCGCTTGCAGTAGTTGTTGCTGAACCGATAAAAATCCAAGTTTGTGTTTTCTTCTTCAAACAAAAATGCGGGCGATGCCACGCCGATCAATTTTTTCACATCGTACACTTCCTTCCTAAGCAAGAATAACACATAACAAAAAACGTGTCAAATACTTTCCGTTAATTGTCTAAAATGCCCCTTGTTTTTCGCCGTGTTTCGCAGTACAATGATAAACGATTTCGATTATAAAGGAAGTAATGCTTGTGTTATTATCCGTTTCCGTAGCGTTGCTTGCGGGCCTTATGATGACTCGCTTGTTCAAACCGCTCAAATTACCGTCCGTCACCGCCTATCTCATTGCAGGCGTTCTCATCGGCCCGTATTGCCTCGGCGCTCTCGGTATCGATGGTTTGGGTTTCCCTGCTATGCACGATGTAGAACAGCTTGCCCTCGTGTCCGAGGTAGCGCTTGGCTTCATCGCCTTCTCCATCGGCAACGAATTCCGTTTGGATGACCTTAAAAAAACAGGTAAGCAAGCCTTGGTCATCGGTATTCTGCAAGCCGTTGCCGCCACCGTGCTGGTGGATCTGTGTCTTTTCGGCCTGCACCTCTTAATGCCCGATAAGCTGTCCGTTGCCCAAACGCTCACGCTCGGTGCCATCGCTACCGCTACGGCTCCTGCCGCCACGCTGATGGTCGTGCGCCAGTATAAGGCCAAGGGCCCGCTCACCAAGCTGCTTCTTCCCATCGTTGCGTTAGACGATGCCGTAGGCCTTATTGTCTTTGCTGTTTCGTTCGGTATCGCCAAAACCATTGTCAGCGGCCAGATCGATCTCATTTCCATTCTTGTCAATCCCTTGGTCGAAATCGTTTGCTCGCTGCTGCTCGGCGCCGTGATGGGCGCAGTGCTCACGTGGCTGGAGCGTTTGTTCAATTCCAACACCAACCGTCTTAACCTCACGATCGCGTTCGTGTTCTTAACGGCGGCACTGTCGATGCTCAAGTTTGAGATCGGCCCCGTGCATATCCACTTCTCGTCGCTGCTCGTGTGTATGATGCTCGGCACCGTGTTCTGCAACCTCTGCCCACTCTCACACGATTTGATGGGCGCTTCGGATAAATGGACGTCACCGCTGTTCGCGCTGTTCTTCGTTATCAGCGGCGCAGAATTGGAACTCGGCGTATTCACCGATATCGCTATCGTCGGCATCGGCTTGGCATACATCGTGTCCCGTTCGCTCGGCAAATACTTGGGTACGCTCGGCAGCGCCAAGCTGGTAAAATGCGAGCCGCAAATTTGCAAATATCTCGGCATCACCCTGCTTCCGCAAGCCGGTGTAGCACTCGGTATGTGCGCCACCGCGATGCAGCTTGGTGAGCAAGGCGTGCTCATTCGTAATATCACGCTGTTTGCTGTGCTCATCTACGAGCTGTTCGGCCCGCTGTTCACCCGTCAGGCGCTGCAAGCTGCCGGCGAAATTCAGCCCATGCCCGACGAAGTCAAGCACCGCCGCCACCACAAGTTGTTGGAAATCGGCCATCATCACAAAAAGAAATAATAAAAAGAACCGTTTGATTGCTCAAACGGTTCTTTCTTTTTTAAAATCACCAGATGAAACTGCCTTCACCTGTTATATATCCATATTCGTCGCTTTTATATTCGTCGCTTTCCCAATATTCCTCCACGGGGGTGAAGATGCTGTCAAACACAGCGGTATATTTTGCGGGAATCTCCGTTTGATAACAGAGCACGTCACGGTCATCGATAACCCAATACGCGCGCTTGCCGTCGAGTGCTTTACTCCACGCGACTTTCAACTCCCCGTCATAGCTCACCCAACCCGTGTCGTCGCACGCGGTAAGGGAGGTGTAGTAGTCGTAATCGTACCACGCGGGTTGGTTATAAATGCTGAGATCGGTGTTCACCACCGTTGTTTCACCCTCCGAAATCGCCGCCGCAACGGCCGCCGTTTGCTCGCTCGTTAAATAAAAATGATGGTATTTCCAGCCTGCGATGCCGTAAAAGCACAGATAGCGGCTGAAAGTTTCGGGCGGGTTTTCCAGCACCCGCTTTGCCTCGTCAAATTTATCGGCGCGGCAGTAATACACCTCGCCGTCCGATAAAAACACGTCGTCGAAGCTGGTGTAGAAAATATCGCTGTTGATACCGTTGGCGGCGAGCAACGGCATGTCGGGCGGGCAGACGTATACGTGGGAGTGCAGCGGTATGTCTAAGTGTTCGCCAAAGTAGAGATACTCCACACCGTTTCTAACGATCGGCCCACCGTTTTCCATAAGATACGCTACTTGCTCTCGCCGCTCGTCCAGATTTATACGGCATCCGCACAGCGCAAAGCAAAGTGCGGCAATCAACAGGAAGCACAGAATGCGTTTTAATTTCATACACCGTCACTCCTTTATTGCCTATTACCAAAGGGTGTAGTCAATTTCGTTTGCTTCCACCACGGGAGCGAAAATACTGTCGAGTTCTTTTGCATATTCTTCGGGGATAAGCATATACGTATCGTAAAACTGGTTGTCGTCCACGATCATATAATCGCATCCGCTGTTTTGCTCTACATCCCAAGCAACCGTCAGTGCCTCACCGTAAGAAACCCAACCGGTATCGTCGCACGGCCAAAGAGAAACGTCGTATTCCTTTTCATACCACTTGGAATGGTCGCCGTCTTGCAGAGAAAATTCTCCTGCCGCGAAGGCCGCGTCCAAGCTGGCCGTTTGTTCTTTTGTCAGCAAAAATGCTTTATTATTGTATTCGCTGTCGCTATATAAACACCAGTATTTGGTGTGGTCGGCGGGCGCGGTTTCTAACACCTGCTTCACTTCTTCATAGCGGTCGGAACGGCAGTAGTACGCTTCGTCCCCATAGTAACTTTTCAAAAACACGCCGTCGTAACTGCGGTAGACCTCTATGCCGGACGTTTCGGCCGCCAACAGCGGCACGTCGGGCGGACAAACGTATATCGCCTTGCCATAGGAAACGTCCACGGCCTCAGTAATTTCCCCGTCGATCAAGCGGTATTCCGCCCCGTTCAGAACAAGCGTCTGTCCGTCGGGCTGAATGTAGGCAATGCGCTCGCGCAGGTCGTCAAGGTCAACGCGGCACCCGCACAGCGAAAAGCACAGCAGAACAACCAACACAAAGCACAGTATGCGTTTTGCTTTCATAAGCTATCACTCCAAATTCAAGCGGCGGTTAAGAATGAATCGGCACACAAGGAACAGCACGGCACACCAAAGGAGCGACAGCACGAACGTTGCGGCAAAGCAGATATGCACAAAGGTGTAGGGGTTAGCCTCAATAAACGCTACCAACGGCTCGCTCCACACATTGGCCGTAAGCGAAAGTATGCCGATCAGGATGGTCATAAGCACTTGAGTCACGGTATAAAAGATCATATACACGCCCACCGCCAGCAAAATGCGGTTTTTCTTGGCAAGCTGCCCCACCGTCATACATGTGTAGTAGAGCAGCAGGGAAGAGGCCAAGGCTACGGGCAGGGTAATAATACCCTCCGCCAGCCACGCCCAGAAATGCCAACCCACGGGGCTTTGTGTGATTTCACTCACGTAATACAGAATAACTTTAACGATTTCAACAAGCAGTTCAAACTTGATGGCCACAGCGCCCGAAAGCAGCACCGCAAGCACCGCTATCACCTGAAACAGCGTTCCCGTGATCAGCTTTACCCACAAATGCTGTGTAGCGGTGACGGGCAGGGTGAACGATAAGTAGCCCTCGGTGGTGAACAGGTGACGGTAAAACCGCACCACTACCATTCCCAGCGTGAGCAGAATGCTCGCCGCCGCAGCAGCAAAGAAGAAGAACTGCGCAGAACCAAACGCAATATCGTAGAGCGTGTGGTCAAATTCCACGGCAGAAAGCAAGCGCGTAAACACACCGATGGCCAGC
>JAZQTE010000235.1:0-4054 GCA_045630505.1 Acutalibacteraceae bacterium
CCGGCAGCGATCTTTTCCTTCACGGCATCGGGCTTCGAGGCCATGTTCGGATCGTTGTTCATCAGCGCGATCTGCACCTGCAGTTCTTTTTCGGCATCCTCGGCAGGAACCTGAGCCTTATCCCAGTATTTGGGATTCATAGCAGCGATCTGCATAGCCACGTTCTTACCGATTTCGGTAGCGTCTACGCCTTCCACAGCCAGGTTGACAAGCACACCGTGCGTGCCGCCGGCGTGTACATACGCAACGGAGGTGTTCTCGGCAAAGCGAGCAAAACGGCGGATCTGCATATTTTCACCGATGGACATAACCTTTTCCTGCATGATCTCGGCAACCGTGAGGCTGGAGTTCGGATAGGTGCAAGCCTTGAGGGCTTCTACATCGGCAGGATTCTGCTGAGCAACAGCCACAGCCAGATTCTTTACGAGATCCAGAAAAGCGTCCGTTTTGGCAGCAAAGTCGGTTTCGCTGTTCACTTCGATGATAACGCCGATGCCGTCGACAACGTCGGCATAAGCAACGCCCATCGCGGCAACGCGGTCGGCCTTCTTGGCAGCCTTGGCCAAGCCCTTTTCGCGCAGCCAATCGACAGCCTTGTCCATATCACCGTCGGTTTCTTGGAGCGCTTTTTTGCAGTCCATCATACCAACGTTGGTCATTTCGCGGAGTTTCTTAACGTCTAAAGCAGTAAAAGCCATTGTGATATACCTCCTAAATTATTCGGTCACAGCGGTTTCTTCGGCAGCTTCTTCAGCGGCAGGAGCTTCTTCGGCAGCCTGCTCGCCCTGACGGCCTTCGATGATGGCGCTGGCCATCGCACCGGCAATGAGCTTCACGGCACGGATAGCGTCGTCGTTACCCGGAATGACGTAATCGACGTCATCGGGATCGCAGTTGGTATCCACGATAGCAACGATCGGAATACCCAGCTTCTTGGCTTCGGCAACGGCGATCTTTTCCTTGCGGGGATCGACGATGAACAAAGCGCCGGGAATTTTATCCATACCCTTGATACCGCCGAGGAATTTCTCGAGCTTTTCGATCTCGTGGTTCAGCTTCACGACTTCCTTCTTGGGAAGCAGGCTGAACGTACCGTCTTCAGCCATCGTCTTGAGTTGGTTCAGACGGGCGATGCGGCCACGAATGGTACGGAAGTTGGTGAGCATACCGCCCAGCCAACGAGCGTTTACGAAATAAGCACCGGCACGGACGGCTTCTTCGGCCACGGAATCCTGCGCCTGCTTTTTGGTGCCGACGAACAGCACCGATTTGCCCTCGGCCGACAGTTCACGAATGAACATATAAGCTTCTTCCAGCTTACGGACCGTCTTCTGGAGATCAATGATATAGATACCATTGCGCTCGGTGAAGATGTAGGGCGCCATTTTGGGGTTCCAGCGGCGGGTTTGGTGACCGAAGTGGACACCGGCTTCCAGCAGCTGTTTCATAGATACGACTGACATACAATATTTCCTCCCGGTTTTTACCTCTACGAATGCTACGGCCGATTGAAAGTAAAATTTTCGACCGCATCTCCGGAACCGTATAAACGGCACCGCCGGAGCGCAACACATTCGTATGCATAATATTGCCGTAGTATTGTAACACAAAGTTTGTCAAAAGGCAAGCCCTTTTTAAAAATATTTTTCTGTTTATTCAATTACCGAAAATGCCTTGTAAAATGCTGCCTGCTTTGCGGCTGCGACAGCCGCATTGCGGCGTGACGGGATGGTTCACCAGAATTGTCTGTTCCCCAATCACCTCGATCTCCTTCCACGGAATAACAACGTCCTCTTCCCGGCCCAAAACACCAAACAGCTTGGAACGCCCGAAAATCACCAAAGAAACGAGCTGCGCCGTGCAGGTATCCACCTCCACGTCATCCACGCAGCCCAAACGCATTCCGTCGCAAATATTGATAACCTCTTTGTCGTGCATATCCGTTATTCTGCAATACATAACTTCACCCCCGTGTGACCAATGTATGTCCACAACATAAAAAATATACCTTATGTTTGTGCGTGCTTTTTTTGCCAATACTGTGATGGCAAAGGAGTGACAGATAAATTTGTACAACAAAGTGGAAATATGCGGTGTAAACACCTCAACGCTGACGGTGCTCAGCGAAAAAGAGAAAACACGTTTGTTAAAGCTGGCTCGTGAGGGAGATAAAAACGCACGAGAAACCTTGGTAAACGGCAATCTGCGATTGGTTCTCAGCGTGATTCAGCGTTTCTCGCAACGCGGCGAAAATCCCGACGATCTGTTTCAGGTGGGCTGCATCGGGCTGATAAAATCCATCGACAATTTCGATATCACGCAAAACGTGCGATTTTCCACCTATGCCGTTCCGATGATCATCGGCGAGATACGGCGGTATTTGCGCGACAACAACGCCATTCGCATCAGCCGCAGCATGCGAGATACCGCCTATCGCGCCATGCGTGCCAAGGAGGAACTCACAGCGAAGCTTTTGCGTGAACCAACCGTGGAGGAAATTGCCAAGGAACTGGATATCCCCCGTGAAGACGTGGTGTTGGCATTAGAGGCCATCGTGGAGCCGGTATCGCTGTATGAGCCCGTGTACGCCGACAGCGGCGATACCGTGTACGTGATGGATCAAGTCGGTGACGTAAACGACGACCGTACGTGGCTGGACGAGCTGGCGCTAAAAGAGGCCATGCGCAATTTGAACGACCGTGAAAAACGCATTTTGCATTTACGATTTTTTAAAGGGTTAACGCAAATTGAAGTATCTTCCGAGATCGGCATTTCGCAGGCGCAGGTATCCCGTTTGGAAAAAGGGGCACTGGAGAAAATTAAAGAGCAAATGTAAAAGAAGCCGCAACAACAGTTGCGGCTTCTTTGCTTACGCAGTTGAGCTGCTCACGGATAGTACGCATCTACCGCTTTCATTGCGGTGGCGTGAATCATTTTGCGCACTTCGTCATCCGGAATATAGAAACCGTCGAAGCCCTCAAACGTATTGCTCGGCGTTTCGCCCGTGAGCGTTTTGTACCACACGAGGGCTAACAAATAGCGCCCCCACGATTCGCTGGCGTGGGTTTTGTCACGCTGAATGCTCTCGCCCAAGCCACGGGCATTAAAGGCTTGTTGAGCTTCAAACATCGCCATTCCCGAAGGGATCAGCGGCAAGCCCGTTTTCGCGGAATACGCGTCGTACGATGCACGCACCTTTTCCCACATGGCCGCCATATCGCCGCCCGTGGTATCGTCGTGAGCGAGATAGCCGTCGCCGTACGCCCACGTTTGGTGCAAATAGATTTTTGCCGTGGGTGCATAAACCTTAATAACGTTGATAAGCGTTTTTAAATAGCTCTCCGATCCGCCTTTACAGCTGGAATAGGATTCCTCCTGCAAGGTGACAACATCCCATTTTTCGCTGGGTAAAACGTCCATTAAGCTAACACTGCTTTGCCAATCGATCTTGCCGTTTACTTCGTAATAATACGCGGCTTCGTTCTTTTGCCAGAACTCGTAATGCTGCTTTAAGCGGCAACCCGAATGCATCAAATTTACCGTATAGATCTCACGCCCTTCGTGAGCCCCCAACGCCGACAGAAAATGCTGTGCATCCATCGAATAGCTGTTGCCGATCGACAGTATTTTCAGCGGCTCTTGCTTCGGCTGCGTGGTAACAGTGGTAGTAACCGTGGTCGTTGTTGCGGCGGTTTTCTTTGTGGTGGTAACGGTGCTTTTTTTCGTGGTTGCAGCAGCCGTTGTCGTGTTAACAGTGGTAGCCACGGTAGTTTTGGTAACGGGTTCCGTGGCGGTAGTACCTAATGTCGTGGAAGTGGTTGTCATTTGCGTTGCCTCGCTTTGTGTGGTAGTTGTGGTATTGGTATTAACGGAAGATGCCGGCGCGCAAGCACAGGTTATGCACAGCAACGCCGCCAGCATAAATATAAATATTGGTTTCATAAGCATCCCCCTTTTCAAACAAAAAGTGTAGCAAATAAAGTGATGTTTGTCAATAAAGAACGCCGCAGCACCGGGGGGGCGGCGGCGTTTTCCGTTTTCGCTATAGGGGGGT
>JAZQTE010000236.1:0-8054 GCA_045630505.1 Acutalibacteraceae bacterium
CGTTTTTGCTGTTTATCATCCTGCTCGTTTAATAAAGCATTGAAAACACAACGCAAAAAATCGTTAAATACTACTATACAAGTGGTAAATCTTGTGATATTATTACGTTAAGTAGCCGCCTTTTAAAAAAAGCGGCCTTGAGGAGGAGAGAACGATGAAAAGTTTTCGCAGAGTATTAGCTATGATTTTGGCAGCGGCACTGCTGCTTTGCTGTGCCGTGACGGGCTTGGTGCTGCCTGCATCCGCCGAAGGGGATACCTTTAAGCTGGGTGCTGACGAGTATTATATTGCCCCGTCACTTTCTAGCTCGTTAACGGTGTACGGTGCGGTTTCTGCTTTAACGTTAGACGGCAAGCCCTACGAAGAAGAACTGACTTGGACGTCCGATAACACGGATGCCGTAGGGATTTCCGCCACGTACCCCGGTGTGTTTTACAGTAAAATCGGTGTTTCGGGCACGGCAGTGGTAACGGCCACTAACGCAGCAGGCGAGAGCCATTCTTGCACCGTACACGTCGTGTTTGACGGCGAGAGAATGGCCGGCGGCGATTTTGAAACCCCTGCCTCCAACATAAAGCTGTGGACGTCGAAACTGATCAAGGACGGCGCGGCCACGATTATTGAGGAAGACGGCAATCACGTGTTGCACCTTCCTGCCGGCACCGGTATTAAATATCTTTATAATATTGCTATCGACAGAAGCAAAAATTATCTGCTCACTTTCGATTACAAGTGTGATGCAGAGAAAACACAGGCGGGATATCTCGCCGCCACAAAGACCACCAATTTCGATGTTAGAGAATCGTCTGGTTGGGAACGGTATTCTTACGCTTTTACTTCAAAAAGCAGCGGCTCGCGAGAAAGTATGCTGGGCTTTAGAAACAATGCAACAGAGGGCTCCCTCTATCTTGATAACTTTTCCTTGATTGAGGTAGGTACGGCCGAATCGATTGCACTGAACACCACCGAAGCAACGCTGGAGATCGGTGATGCGCTGGAGCTCAACGTAGTCCCGACTCCTGCCGATGCTACGTTCAACCGCGCACAGTGGACGACGGATAACGCTGCCGTGGCCACGGTGGATAAAAACGGCAAGGTAACGGCAGTAGGTGCCGGTACGGCTACCATTACGGCTACCTCTTACAAACTGACGGCAACGTGCACCGTGACGGTAAACGAAGCGGGCATTTCTGTCACTCCCGACGAAGAACTCGAAAACGGTGAGATCACGTTTGACGAAGCGGCGGAAGATGTGCAGCAGGGTGACGTGGTAACCGTGACGGTTACTCCCGAAGAAGGGTATTTGATGGTTCCCGGTTCGCTGCGTTACGTTAACAAGGCAGGCGAAACCGTTCGTGTGCTGAACAAGGATTTCGAAGGCGAAGCCACCTTCGGACAAGGCGACGGCAACACCTTCAAAATGGTGATGCCCGACGAAAAGGTAACGCTCACGGCTGACTTCGTTTCCGTCGACGAACAAAACTTTGCAGCCAACACCATCGGTACCGCTTGCCGCTATACGCTGAACGAGCAAGACGAAAAAGAGTATGACGGTATTCGTTTCCTCACGCGTTTGAATCTCGCGAATAAGTTTGATACCGAAGGCGAGAAGTTCACCGTTACCTATGGCGGCACCGAGTACACGGTGCTGGAGCTCGGCTCGTTGCTCAAGCGCACCGAGAACGACACGGCATTGACGTACGATAACGCCGTTGCCAACGAACAGACGACCGGTGCAAGCCGTATGTGGGTAAGCCGCGCCTATTCGAACGCAAGCGGCGCGTTCAAACTGGTTGACTACACCGAGAGTTATATCGATTTCACCTCGGTGATGGTGACGAGCCATATCGACCGCAGCTACACCGCTCGTGGTTACATTCGTATGCAAGCCGCAGACGAAACGATCGTTACGCTCGAATTCGACGAGCTCACCAACAGCATCAGCGGCACCGCTGAAAAGCTGTAATGGCATAACAGCAAACGGCCGAAGCATTCGCTTCGGCCGTTTTTTTGTGACATACATTAACGAAACCAACCCAAGGTTTCATACACGGTGCCGCCGTTTAACACAAACGTCTTCACGGCGGTGGCGAGCCGCCCGTGCGCTTCGCACGCAGGCAGCATTTCACGGGTGGTATCCCAACGAAAAATGTATTTTAGCATCGCATCGGACGCATCGCTGTGTGCAGGAATAAACCGCGCTTGGAACTTGAGAATATTTGATTCGGCAGGGAGAAACTGTTTCAGCGTTTCGTCCAGCAGCCACGAATGACAGGTGAAGGCCCGATAGTGAAAATCGGGGAAATACGTAGCAAAGAAACGGCGTGCGCAGGCGATGGAGTCGGTGCACGCCGCGTCGGTCATCGCACCGTCGGCAGGAATATGTACCTCCAGCACGGGATCCCCCTTAACGATGGCAGCGTCGGGAATATCGTGAGTGGCCTCGCCCATACAAAATTGCAGCCGCCCCAATCGAAACAGCTTGCCTTGCAAATGATTGCACAGCCAGCCCGTTTCCATCAGTCCAAGCTCTTGCTTTAAACCGAACCACACGTCTGTCCAGATCACGATATCGTGCAGTGTGGCGAGAAGAACGGAACCGTCGATACCGCGACGGGTGTAGTCGGCCTCTAACTCTTCGCAGGAATACAGCGCCAGCAGCAGGTTGCTTTGCGGATTTTCTCCAAACGTCTCGGGAAGCTCGGTGCCACCCTCCTGCAGCAGAGTCTTGAATGTTGCATCATAAGCCGTAGGGAAGGATAAACGGTCATACCACTTGAGTAATACAGCGTTATCAACTATCATTGTGCTTCCCCTCCTCATTCATACAGCCGATACAGCGAAGCGTAGGTGCCGCCGAGCGCCATCAATTCCTCGTGCGTGCCGCTTTCGGTAATGCCGTCACGGGTAATTACGGTGATACTGTCGGCATTGCGCACGGTGGTTAAGCGGTGTGCAACGATGAACGTGGTGCGCCCCTTGGCCAAGCGCTCCAGCGATTTTTGAACGATAAGCTCGGATTCGTTATCCAACGCACTGGTGGCCTCGTCCAGAATCAGCACGGGAGGATCCTTTAAGAACACGCGTGCAATCGAGATGCGCTGCTTTTGGCCGCCCGAAAGCTTGACGCCGCGCTCGCCCACGTAGGTGTCATAGCCGTTCGGAAGATTGGCAATAAATTCATCGGCCCCTGCGAGGCGTGCGGCTTCCTCTACCTCTTCACGGGTAGCATCGGGCTTGCCGTAGGCAATGTTTTCGTATACGCTGCCCGAGAACAGATACACGTCTTGCTGTACCACGCCGATGGCACGGCGCAGCGAGGCGAGGGATAAGTCGCGCACGTCAGTGCCGTCCAAAAGCACGCGGCCGTCGGCAATATCGTAGAAACGGGGGATTAGGCCGCACAGCGTGGTTTTGCCGCCACCCGAAGGGCCCACCAGCGCCACCGTTTTGCCTGCTTCTACCTTCAAATTCAAGTGATGCAGCACGTCTTCGCCACCCTCGTTGTAGCGGAATGTAACGTCCTCAAGCGTAACGTCACCGTGCACATCGGTAAGCTCGGCGGCATTTTCTTTATCCGCAATTGTCACGGGGGCGTCCATCACCTCAACGAAGCGCTCGATACCCGTCATACCGCGGTAGAATTGCTCGGTAAATTCAATGATGCGACGCACCGACGTGAGCAGGGTGGACACGTACAGAATATACGCCACGAAATCGGCCGCCGTGATAGCGCCGCCGATCATAAACAGCGCGCCGGCGATCACCACGGTGATATACATTAACCCGTCGAAAAAGCGGGTAGTGCCCGTGAACCCGGCCATTGCGTGGTACACCTTACGCTTCACGTCCAAGAAACGGCGGTTACCCACCTCGAATTTTTCCAGCTCCATATCCTCGTTGGCAAAGGATTTTACCACGCGAATACCGAGCAGACTGTCTTCCACCTGCGCGTTGATCTCACCCACCACCACGCGAGAGTCGCGAAAGCCGTCCTTCATACGGCGGCGGAAGGGAATGCACACGAGAAGCATCAGCGGAATGATGGCAAACAGTATCAGCGTGAGCCACACATTCATACGGCACAAAATAATAAAGGATACCGTGATCTTGATGCCTGCAATGAAAAATTCTTCGGGGCAGTGGTGAGCAAACTCCGTAACGTCAAACAGATCGCTGGTAATGCGCGACATCAGCGTGCCCACCTTGGTTTCGTCGTAATACGAAAACGGCAGCTTTTGCAGATGGCGGAACAGATCGCTGCGCATCCGCGTTTCAATGCGCGTACCCATAATATGGCCGATCGACGTCATATAGTAGTTGGCGGCGGTGTCAATAAGACGCAGTACCACGTACAAAGCACCGATGGTGAGCACCGTTTGCACAGTGAGTGCGGAAAGGTCGTTCATCGCCTTATCGGTAATAAACCGAACCATCAGCGGCAGCACCAGCTCACAGATCGTGGTGAGCGATGCGCAGAACAGATCCAATATTACCACGCCGATAAATTCCTTAAAATACGGAACAAAGCGGCGGAGCAGGTTTACGGTGGAATGTGTCTTTTTTTCTTTCATAGGAAACACCTCAAAAAAATTCTACAACAATTTGCAAGAAAATGCAAGAAAAGGCTTGATTTTTTATGAATTTCCATTTATAATAATGCAGACAACCGAATACGCCTATGTGATGCTTGCAGGAAAAGCGCAGCTACCGAAGGAGCAAAACTCTCAGGTGTCCGAATTTTGGATAAAGACTGTAAGCAGATAGGACTTTGGAGACGCTCATATTTTTTATGAGGGCCGAAGGGGCAACACGCAAAAAGCGGGAATCTCTCAGGCAAAAGGACAAAGGCAACACCACCGTGCTACGGGTTTAGCATCGGTGTACTTATGTCGTTTTGCGAACTGCTTTTTTGGGCGGTTCGCTGTTTTATTTTAAGGAGGAAATTTGGAAATGCAAGAAATTCTGCTCAAGATCGTAGCAACGATCAACACCTACCTCACCGACTACGTGCTCATCGCCTTGTTGATCGGTACGGGTATTCTGTTCACCGTTCGCACCAAGTTCGTTCAGGTGCGTTGCTTCGGTGAAGGTATGAAAAAAGTATTTGGTAACATCAAGCTGCGCGGCGGCAAGCAAGCCGGCGGCCTTACCTCGTTTCAAGCGCTGGCCACGGCCATTGCCGCTCAGGTTGGCACGGGTAACATCGTGGGTGCCTCGGGCGCTATCCTGACGGGTGGCCCCGGTGCTATCTTCTGGATGTGGATCATTGCCTTCTTGGGCATGGCCACCATCTACGCCGAAGCGGTGCTGGCACAGAAAACCCGCGTGACCGACGAAAACGGCGATATCCACGGCGGCCCCGTGTACTACATCAAAAAAGCTTTCCAGGGCGGCTTCGGTAAATTCCTGGCAGTATTCTTCTCCATCTCGGCTATCTTGGCGCTCGGCTTTATGGGCTCCATGGTGCAGTCCAACTCCATTGCCGAATCCTGCAACACCGCGTTCGGTATTCCCACGTGGGTTGTCGGTGCGATCGTTGCCGCTATCTGCGCCTTCATCTTCATCGGCGGTATCAGCCGTATCGCTTCGGTTGCCGAAAAAATCGTTCCCCTGATGGCAACGCTGTTCCTGCTCGGCGGTTTGGCTGTGCTTATTATCAACATTAAAGTGATTCCGCAAACCTTTGGTATGATCTTCAAGTACGCCTTCCAGCCGCAGGCTATTATCGGCGGTGCTGTGGGTATGGCTATCAAAACGGCGATCAGCCAAGGTGCCAAGCGCGGCCTCTTCTCCAACGAAGCCGGTATGGGTTCTACGCCTCACGCTCACGCGCAGGCCAACGTGAAGAAGCCGCACGATCAAGGTGTGGTTGCGATGATCGGTGTGTTCATCGATACCTTCGTGGTGCTCACCATGACGGCGCTGGTGGTTATCTCCACGCTGTATGCCAACGGCAGCGAAGCTTGGATGGAGGTTTCCAAAACCAACGCGATGCAGGTTGCTATGACGTCGGCCTTCCCGAAGGCGTTCGGCAGCTTCGGCAGCATCTTTGTGGCTATCTGCCTGTTCTTCTTCGCCTTCTCCACCATCATCAGCTGGAACTTCTTCGGCAAGATCAACGCGCTGTATCTGTTCGGCAAGAACAAGAAGGTTGCCACCGTTATCTATTCGGTGATCGCGGTTGCGTTCATCTTCTTGGGTTCTGTTTTGAAGAACGATCTCGTGTGGGAACTCACCGACTTCTTTAACTACTTAATGGTTATCCCCAACGTTATTGCGATTCTCGCTCTGTCGGCACTCGTAGCGAAAGAGGCTAAGGATGCCAAAAAAGCGAAAAAGGAAGAAACCGAGGAAAAAGAAGAAATCAACGCGTAAAACAACGCATAAAAAAGCCGCCAGAAGGGGCGTCTTTTTTGCGTTTATTTTTGAATACTGCGGCGGGACATATCCGAGAACAAGGGAGCGATCGACGGCGTTTGCCGCATGGATACGAATTCGTCGTGCGAGAAGATCAGATGATCCATCAGCTGCAACTCCACCAATTGCAGGCTATAGACAAGACGGCGCGTGGTTTCAATATCTTGCGATGACGGGACGGCGAAGCCCGAAGGATGGCTGTGTGCCAAGACGATGCTCGTGGCCTTGTGGCGAAACGCGATCTCAATAATCTCGCGTGCGCGAGCGTCGGTGGAGGTGAGTGTACCCTTGCTCAGCGTTTCGCAGCCGCGCAGTTCCCAACGGTTGTTTAGGCAAACGACGATGGCCTTCTCGTTGGCCTCGTTCATAAATTGCGGTTTTAAATATTCGCCCACGGCATCAATGCCGGCAAAGGCTTTCACGTTGCTTTGCTTTTCCACGTGGTATCGCTTTACAAGCTCACCGGAAAAGTGAATCAGCGAGGCGGCGTGCGCGCCGATGCCCTCAACGGTGCACAACTCCTGCACGGGAGCGTCCAGCACCTCGGGAAGACTGCCAAAGTGTTTAATAAGACGGTGCGCCATTTCGTTGGTATCCTTACGGGGAATTGCGTAAAACAGCAATAATTCGAGCACTTGGTGTTCGTTAAAGGATTCCAAACCACCCTCGCGAAACCGTTCTTTTAACCGTTCGCGATGGCCGGCGTGAAGATTCTCCTTTTCTTTGTCTGCCATAGGGTACACCTCTTTCGGTTCTATTATAGCAAAAGCCACGCAAAAAAGGAAGAGGAAATTTATTTTCAAAAAAATGAAATGGGAAACGAGAAACCGAGAAAAACAAAGAGAAAACGAGAGAAAACGAGCGTTAGAGGGATATAAATTAAAAAATCGGCTAAATTAGTCTTGACAAGCAAATTTCGGTATGGTATTATAGGCAAGCTGTGAAATGAAGTAAGAAAATAGGAGGTAATACTATGTCCACTTTTATGGCAAAACCCGCCGAAGTCGAACGTAAATGGTACGTGCTCGACGCGGCCGGCAAGCCGCTGGGCCGTGTGGCTGCTCAGGCCGCCGTGTTGCTCCGCGGTAAGCATAAACCCACCTTCACTCCTCACGTTGACTGCGGTGACCACGTCATCATCATCAACTGCGCCGAAGCCGTACTCACCGGCAAGAAGCTGGAGCAAAAGGTATGGTACCGTCACACCGGCTGGATCGGTAACATGAAGTCCACCAAGTATGCTACGCTGATGGCTCAGCGCCCCGAAAAGGCTATGGAGCTCGCAGTGAACGGCATGATCCCGAACAACACGTTGGGCCGTCAGGCCGGTGCACGCCTTCGCGTGTATGCCGGTGCGCAGCACGATCACGCTGCCCAGAAGCCCGAAGTGTTTGAGTTTTAATGAAGGAGGCTGTTCACATGGATTACAATAAGAGACCGTATTTTTACGGCACCGGCCGCCGCAAGAAGTCCGTCGCCCGTGTGCGTCTGTACAACGGTACCGGTAAGGTCACCATCAACGATCGTGATATCAACGATTACTTCGGCCTCGAAACGCTGAAGGTTATCGTTCGTCAGCCGCTGGCCCTCACCGAGCTGGCTGAAAAGTTCGACATCGAGTGCCGCGTTGCCGG
>JAZQTE010000237.1:0-2464 GCA_045630505.1 Acutalibacteraceae bacterium
GGTAACCACCTATATGTATACCACTTCCTCGTTCAACTCGGCGTATGCTTTGCACGTTCGTTTCTCCGGCGAAGCGTATATCGACGATCTTCAGATGTATGAAGTGGAAAACGCTACCGGTTTTGCGATCAAGGGCGATGCCGAAATGACCTTGCCCAACAGCCAAACGCTGAGCGTGGAAGCGGTTCCGAAGCACTACTATCCCGGTACGCTTACTTGGTCTGTCACGGGTGCCGGCTTGTCGGTGAGTGGTACCACGCTGAAGACGGCTTACGTGACGGGCACCACCGTTACGGGCGGTACCGTCACCGTTACCAGCGATCTGACGGACGAAAACGGCAACCCCATCACCGGCACGTTTGACGTGAAGGTGAACTATCCCAAGAATACCATCCCGAACGGTAGCTTTGATACCGGCGTGGATAGCGGTTGGAATTTCAGCGGTCAGGGCACCAGCTGGGATTTCGTTGAAAACGGCGGTGTTGACGGCTCGCGTTGCATCAAGTTTATGACTACCGGTGCAAAGTATAACAAGACCAAACAGTATTTCCGTCCGAATTCGGTGTATCGCGTGTCGGTGATGGCTCGCTGCGACGTTGCTAACGTTGCCGACTTGGAGCTGAACTACACCACGGGTAACACGTCGGATGTAAAGGTGTACGGTGCAGCTACGCACAACAACATTTCTTCCGATTGGACGTATTTCTACTACTACATCGTCACGGGTGCGGCACCCAATAACAGCAACTCGAACTACAACTGGTATCCCCACATTCGTGCGTTGGGTACCGGCAGCGCTCCGATTTACATCGATAATATGGCTATCGAGCTGATCGAAGACGGCGAAAATATGCTCCCCTCTTCCACCTTCGATTACGACGACAGCGAGTTTGACCGCCGCACTACCGGTGGTTCCGTCAACGCCTTCCCCATTAACATTGCGAAGGATCCCGACAATGCCGACAACAGTGTGTGGTCGATCAACAACACGGCTACCAGTTCGTATGACGTAACGGAAGGCTTCCCCTATTTGAAGCCCTACGCTATGTACGAGCTCACCTTCGATTCCAAGGTTAACGATGCTTGGCTGGCCGACGGCTCTTCGATGAACTTCTACATCGGTGAAGATACCGTGGTGGACGGCAAGGTTACTGCGGAACGCCGCGGTGATAACGTGTTCTACAACGTGGCTACCATCAAGCAATCCAAGGAATGGCAATCCAACCGCGTGATCATCTGCACGAACTCCAAGGCTCGTTGGAGCGCCAACACCTTCCACTTCAACGTGACCAAGGGTGCTGCCTCCGGTAACGGTCTCTTGTATATCGATAACATGGTGCTTCGCCGTGTGGATACTAACCAATCGTTGCACGTGGTTGATGATAACGCCTACAAAACCTACGTTTCGATCGACGGCAAGAACTGGAGCGAGTATATCGAACACGCACCTGCAGGCACGCTTGTGCACGTTCGTACGTGGGGTAACGCGGCCGATAAAGAAAAGGTTCTGCGTTCCATTACGGCTCGCAACGCCGAAGGCACCGTTTCGATTCTGAACAAGGATATCGTGAACGGCTACACCGAAGAAAACTTCGGTAAGGAAGGCGCTTCCGCCCGTACGTTCCAGTTCATTATGCCCGAAAACGGTGGCGCTCAGATCAAGACGAGCGTTGTAAGCTCGACCAACACCAACTACTATATGAACACGGTTGGTACGTCGCTGCGCTACACCGCTGACAAAACCTACGACGGCATCCGCTTCCTCACTCGTTTGAGCTTTGCGGAAGGTGTGTTCGATGCCGAAGATCCCGATAACTTCACCCTCAAGAAGGACGGCGTGATCTACAACGTCCTCGAAATCGGTTCGTTGCTGAAGCGTTATTCCGAAACCACCACCGGTGAAGGTGAAACGGCGGTTACGACCGAAGACGAGCTGACGCTCGAAAACGCCAAGGCTGCTTGGACGGCTGTTGCCTACAAGCGCGGCGAAACCGATATGAAGCTGCTCGACTACACCAACTACTATATCGACTTCGCTTCGGTTATGAAGAAGGGCGAATCGCTCGATCCGGACGTCTTCAACGCTCGTAAGTACACCGCACGTGGTTATGTGGTGCTCGAAAATGCCGAAACCGGTGAGCAAATCACCGTTCTGGCTGAAAGCCAAAAATCCGCCAGTGTCAACGAGATCGCTCCGTTGCTGTAATCTCAAAAGGAGGAATCGAATATGAAAAAGTATCAGAAACCCCTTTTAGAGGTATTGGAGCTGGAGGCCGACAAAGCCTTGGCCGCGGTTATCCAAAGTGAACCGACGGTTGAAGACAACGAGGACGACGACGATCTGTCCGTTGGCTGATAACACTCAATAACAAACAGACGCCCCCGGCAAACGGGGCGGGTTTTGGTTGCCTGCTTTGGGGGGGGGTGTGCAAAATTATGGGGTGGACAGGAGGGGGTGGGGCCC
>JAZQTE010000238.1:0-1676 GCA_045630505.1 Acutalibacteraceae bacterium
GAAAACCGGCGGCGGTATTGCCGTCGCCGGCACCGTTTTGGTGGATACCATTTGCGAGATCGCCGCGTACCCTGCTTGCGGAGAGCTCACGCAGATCCGCGGCATTGAAAAGGCCGTGGGCGGCTGCGTGCCGAACGTGGCGGTGGATATGCGCCGTATGGATCCCACGCTGCCCGTATACGCCATCGGTAAGATCGGCAAGGACGGTGACGCCGCGCTGGTGCTGGATACGCTGAAGGCAAACGGCGTGGATTGCGCAGGGCTGTGCGAAACGGCTGACGAGCGCACCAGCTTTACCGACGTTATGAGCATTGCAGGCGGCCAGCGCACGTTCTTCACCTATGCAGGCGCTTCGGCGCAGTTCGGTGTGGACGATATCGATTTCGATACGCTGAAGGCCGATATTCTGCATCTCGGGTATTTTCTGCTTCTCCAAAAGGTGGATGACGGCGACGGCTTGCGTATTCTCAAAGAAGCCAAGGCGCGCGGCATTAAAACGTCCATCGATCTGGTGAGCGAAAATTCCGACCGCTATTCGTTGGTGCTGCCCTGCCTGCCCTATACCGATTATCTCATTATCAACGAGATCGAAGCAGGGGCGCTGGCAGGTATGGAACCCGAAAACGGCAACCTGCGCGCCATTGCAGAGCGCCTGCGTGAACTGGGCGTGCGCGAAAAGGTGATCATTCACAAGCGCGATTGCGCGGTGTGTCTGTCGGACGACGGCTTCACCGCCGTTGGCTCGCTGGACGTGCCTGCCGCGTACATTCAAGGCTCCACGGGCGCGGGCGACGCTTTCTGCGCCGCAGCGCTGATCGCCTTGTACGAAGGGTTGAGCGATACCGAAATTTTGGAATTCGCATCGGCTGCGGCAGCAGTTTCGCTGGGCAGCGCCGATGCTACCAGCGGCTTGGTGACCAAAGCCGAGATCGCAAAGCTTTCTGCCGCGTGGAAACGCACGGCGGTGACGTTATAAGTTTATAACGCCGCAGGAAGTCGGCAAACCGATTCCTGCGGCGTTTCACTCTTTTAGGGGGTTATGACTATGGCCAAAAATGCTATCGTGGGCCAAAGCGGCGGCCCCACCGCCGTTATCAACGCCAGCTTGGCAGGCGTGTATAAGGCTTGCGCCGATCTGGGCGCCGATCACGTATACGGTATGTGCAACGGTATTCAAGGACTGCTTGAAAAGAACGTGGTGGATCTGTCGCAGCTGCTGCCCACGTCGTTGGAGGTAGAGCTTCTGAAGCGTACGCCTGCCTCGTATTTGGGCTCGTGCCGCTACAAGCTGCCTGCGCTCGACGGCGATACCGCCGTGTACGAGCAGCTGCTCGGCATTCTGAAAGAGCTGGAGATCGAATGGTTCTTCTATATCGGCGGTAACGACAGCATGGACACCATTGCCAAGCTGTCGGAATACGGTCGCCGCGTGGGCAGCACCGTGAAATTCGTGGGCGTGCCCAAAACCATTGATAACGATTTAATGGTGACCGACCACACGCCCGGCTACGGTTCGGCCGCCAAATACATTGCCACCGTAATGAAAGAATTGGTGCGCGACGGCTTGGTGTACGATACCCGTGCCGTGCTGATCGTGGAAATTATGGGGCGCAACGCAGGCTGGCTCACCGCGGCCGCTGCTCTTGCCAAGGGTGACGATTGCGAAGGCGTGGATA